>DASRFS010000001.1:0-3880 GCA_035651435.1 Patescibacteria group bacterium
CAAAAAGAGGAGATCGTTGAATTTCTTTATGGAAAAGGAAAGGACAATAAACAAGAAGCCCCGCTTAAAGCAGAGGATGAAGAGAAACTTCAGAAATATAGACAAGAATTAAAAAACTATCTGCATTCACAATATTATCAAAGAGAATTTAACAAGCCAAAACCTCCCGAAGAAAAGCCCGCGGAAAGGGTGGAGAGGCAAAAAATGGAAGAATTTCAGAATAAAGAGAAAAAGAAAAAGCCGATTTTGGTGCAAAGAGCTCAGCAAAAAACCGAAAAATACCCCGGCGCCAGCGGCTAGTGTTACAATATAGGTAGTGAAAATTTACAACACCTTATCTCGTAAGATAGAAGAATTTAAGCCGATAAATCCACCTAATATTGGAATGTATTCCTGCGGACCGACTGTTTACGATTACCAGCACATAGGGCACATGAGGCGATATGTCGGAGACGACATTTTGGTCCGCGTTTTAAAGTTCAATAATTTTGACGTAAAGCATGTTATGAACATTACCGATGTTGGCCATTTAACATCGGATGAGGATACTGGCGAGGACAAGATGGAAAAGGGCGCAGCACAATACAAATTATCTGTTTGGGATTTGGCGAAAAAATTTGAAAAACAATTTACAGACAGCATGAATGTACTGAATATTGTCCCTCCGAAGAAATTAATTAGGGCAACGGAAACAATCGAAGATCAAATAGAACTAATAAAAATTCTTGAAGAAAAAGGATTTACTTATACAATTACCGACGGGGTTTATTTCGATACCTCGAAATTTAAAAAATACGGAGCTTTCGGCTTGTCCGAAATAAAAGAAGGAGCAAGAGTCGAAAAAAATCCCGAAAAGAAAAACCCGAGAGACTTTGCGCTTTGGAAATTTTCGGGTGAAACAAAAAGGCAAATGGAATGGGATAGTCCTTGGGGAAAAGGATTTCCGGGGTGGCATATAGAATGTTCTGCAATGAGTATGAAGAATTTGGGACCGACATTCGATATCCACACCGGTGGAATAGACCACATAGCAATCCATCACACAAACGAAATTGCGCAAAGTGAGGCAGCATCCGGAAAACCATTTGTAAAATATTGGGTACACCATGCATTTTTACTTGTTGATGGACAAAAGATGAGTAAAAGCCTCGGAAATTTTTACACCGTAGATGATATTAAAAAAAATGGCTTCGACCCTTTAGCCCTTCGTTATCTTTATTTGCAAACGCATTATAGACAGGAAATGAATTTTACTTGGGATTCTCTCAAGGCCGCGGAGAATGCTTTTGAAAAATTAAAAAATGATATTCAGAATTTGGAAGAACCAAAAGTGGGATGCGCGGAATTTGAACAAAAGTTTTTGGATGCGGTTAATAACGACTTAAATATGCCGGAGGCTTTGGCGGTTGTTTGGGATCTTATTCGTTCCGACTATCCTTCATCGGCAAAAGCGGAAAGCCTAAAAAAATTCGACGAGGTTCTGGGGTTAAATCTTTTTGAAAAAACTTCAACTAAGGCAGTTATACCCGATGAAATCCTAAAGTTAGTCGAGGAACGGGAAGAGTTAAGGAGAAAAAAAAGATTTCATCTCGCTGACCAAATGAGAAATAAAATCAAGAAGATGGGTTACGATCTGCATGACATAGAAGACGGGAAAACAGAGATTGAGAAGATATAATGATAAAAATCGTTATCTTGGGTGGGGGATTTGCCGGAGTAGCCGCCGCTAAAACAATCCTTGGTAAAACTAAGCGCTCCGAGGTTCAGGTAACAGTCATTGATAAAAATTCCTATCACTTATTTACTCCTTCAATGTACGAAGTTGCAGCATCCGAAGAGCCCAAAAAAAACATTTGTATTCCTCTTTCTGAAATCCTAAAAGAAGCAGAGATAATAAGTAAAGATATTAAAAAAATTGACGAGCTGAATTACGATTATTTAATCGTTGCCTTAGGGAGCGAGCCTGATTTTCATGATATTCCGGGTCTTTCCGAATATTCCATCCCATTCAAAAACCTGGATGATGCTGTAAAGATAAGAAATTTAGTAAAGGAAAAAATAAAAGAAAAGGGTATGGTTCGGGTCCTTGTTGGTGGAGGAGGGGCGTCGGGTTGTGAATTTGCCGCAGAACTTATTCATCATATAAAAAAGGGACTGAAGATTTCATTAATTCAAAAATCTCCTCAGCTTATAAAAGAATTAAAAATGCCTGCTGCGGAAATTGCATATAAAAGACTTTTAAAAAAGGACGTGGAATTTTGTTTCGGCGAAAGAATCACCAGAGTTTTTAAGGACCGCGCTGAAACGGACAAAAATGATGATCATGGGTTTGATGTTTTTGTTTGGGCCGGTGGAGTTAAGCCAAACTCAATCGCTGGGAAAATGGTCGTTAATGAATACATGCAAGTTCAAGGTTCGGAAAACATTTTTGCTTGCGGAGATGTTGCATTTTTGAGTGAGAATCTTCCGCAGACCGTCAGGGTTGCTAGAGAAGAAGGAGAGGTTGCTGGAGAGAATGTAGTCCACAAAATGAAAAGTGAACCCCTAAAGGCTTACAAATTCAAAAATCAAATTTTTGTAGTTCCCTTAGTGGGAAAATATGCAGTAGTCCAGTTTAATAATATAATTATCAAAGGATTTATTGCGTGGGTTATTCAACAATTTATTTTTCTTAGATATCTCTTAGGAATTCTTCCTCCAATGAAAGCTTTTAGAAAGTGGAATAAGTTCGAGATGTACCTCGTTAGGTGAAGCTTGTTCGAATATGGTTCATTGCAAAATCTACCGTCGCGCCGACTTTTTTTCGGGGATTAAAAATATCGTTAGGGTCAAAAATTTTCTTCACTTCTTCAAATAACTTATAAACCTTGTCGCCGTACATTTGTTTTAGAAACGGAGTCCTGATAAGTCCGTCGTTATGCTCGCCGGTAATTGATCCGTGATAAGAGAGAACCAAATCATAGACTTCTTTCTCAAGAACCGGGATAATTGCTCTTTGCTTTGGATCTTCGATATTCATTAAAGGGATGATATGAAAATTGCCATCGCCTACGTGTCCTGCGAGAGTTGAAATAAGGCTTGGATATTTTTTTAGAATCGAGTTTAGTTTGGGTAAAAATTCAGGAAGGTATTCCGGGCTAACGACAAAGTCGTCAATAAAAGGAGCGGTATGTTTATCGTGGATTTTTTGACGAAGTAAATTAAAACTTTCGCGTCTTATTAACCAATATTTAAGTTCTTTTGTTTCATTATCGGCAACTCGGGTTTTTGGATGAAGAGGTTTGAGTGCTTCCTTAAGCTGTTTTATTTTTGAGTTAAGTTCCTCCATATCATCGGATTGGAAATCGACCTGAAGAATTAGTTTGGGAAGTCCGCCTGTTATTGTCATTATAAATTCCGGAAGGAAGGCAAGTGCTGTTCTAATTGTTCCTTTTGTTCCCAAAAGTTTTGCAAATTCCGGAAAATATTTTAGTGCGAGTTTCAAGGTATTATCGTCATATGCTTCAAACGTATCGGGTTTTAACGGAAGAACGATATTTATTATTTCTCCAAGGTGAGTTATATCGTGTAAAAATAAAATCATCATTTCCGCGTGCTTCTTAACCGGGACTAATCCAATTTGCGCTTGGGTAACTAATCCCAACGTTCCTTGTGCTCCGACAAATAATTTGGTCAAATCAAATATCTCTTTATCTTTATCGTAAACATTCCACAAATAGTATCCAGCTGAGTTCTTTGATACTTTAGGCTTGGCTTCTTGCAAAAGGTCATAATTTTTCTCTATTAGTTCAAAGGTTTTTTTATAAATGTTTCCCTCAAAATCATTTTGTTTTATTTTCTTATTAAGTTCATTCTTATTCAATTTTTTAAGCTCGTATTC
>DASRFS010000002.1:0-4789 GCA_035651435.1 Patescibacteria group bacterium
TAAAGATTTCGTCAACTTTCTCCTCCATCGTCTCGAAATTTCCTTCACGGAAGGGATCTTCTACGTACTCTGAGACTTTGGGGAAAAATTTTTGTAGGATATCACGTTCAGTAATAAAACCTACAAGTTTTTTATTCTCTACAACGGGGACGCCATTTATGCTTCGGCCGAAGATTAGACTTGAAACATCAATTACGGGAGTTTCTGTGGTGACAAATTCCACCTGCTTGTTCATGATTTCAGCAACTCTCATAAAATTTATCCATACTCTAACACCAAGGAGATAAAATATCAAGCTAAGGGGGAGACTTACGCAACTTTTTTATCGGGGAGAGAAGTTCCTCTTTTTACGTCACTTCCCCATCTAAAAGAATGCTCTCTTTTTGCCAAAGCCATCTGTTCTACATCTCTTGGAACCAATTTTTTCTCTTCATTACTCCAACCGACACACCTATTTTCTATTCTTTCTTCGGTGGTGTGAAAATAAAATTCTTTAAAAGCCTTGCGAGCGGATTCGTAACCTTTAACATCATGTATAACTCCAATTATGGCGTAAGCTGCACCAAAACCGCCTTTATCCGGATCCGCGAAAGACCTTGCCAATGCTTCTCTTATTATGAAATGTGCGATACCAAGACCTGGCTTATCTTCCCTTCTCACCAATCTGTTTAGCTTAACTCCATTTACTCCTTCTTCTTTATAAATCGTTATGGCGCCAACAATTTCTCCATTCATTTCTGCAACTAGAAGCTTCGAGTCAGGATGTGTTTTGTAATAACTTTTTAGATCTTTGGCTGGGGATTCCGGAATAACTTCAGCAAAATGCTCAATAGCCGATGGCTGGAGGTACAAGGCATTAACTGCCTCTGCATCTTTAGAAAGATCAGCCTCTCTAATAACTCCTCCCTTAATAAAAAACTCTCGTCTTTCTTTTCTACTTGTCCGTCTGACTATTTGTCCTGATGCATCTCCTACATGAGATTGACCATTGGATTCTCCATTGTTAGTGTGTTTCGGTCCCTCAGGACTTAAATCAGTACGACGTCCAAATATTCCAGCAAATATTTCTCCTGCTCGATTTTCGATGCCTCTTGGTCCCATATAAATTATTCTCCCAAAGGAGAATTGTTCCCCAGTATAGTACTGTACCATTTAAATGTCAATTTGAATGGAGGCTATTTGTGTAAGAAAAATGTCAGAGAGTTACTTACGTTTTATTATTAAATAAAGACCCAAGAGAACTAATAATCCACCAAGCAATTGAGTTGAGGCTAAACGTTCTCCTAGGAGGAAAAATGCGATAGTTACGGTTATTAAAGGAGAGAGCAATTGAAATGATGTTGCCTCTGCAGCTTTAACAAGTCGCAAAGCAGTATATGATGATAAGAAAAAGGCGGCAAGCAAGGCTCCATACATGAGAAATGAAAAGATATGAATATTACTTATTATTCCTATATTGCTTTGTATATATTTATACGCTACAGGGAATAAAAAAAATGCGCTAAAGGTATTTCTTCCAAAAGCTAGAAAAAAGGGGGAGATCTGTCGGGCTTTACTTCTGGTAATTACTGAGTTTAGTCCCCAAACAAAAGCTGCAAGAAGAAAAAATAAGTTTCCTGAGTTTAAAGTTAGGGGGATCGAAAAAAAATATGCACCAACAAGCATAACTGCCAAACCTGAGATTTGAGAGACGCTAAGTTTCTCTTTTAATAAGGCGAAAGCCAAAATAGCTGCAAAGAATGCTTGGAATTGGAAAAAAAAGCCAGCTGCACTAGCTTTACCTAAAGAGAGACCGATAAAAGAAAAGTAGGAACCTAAGGCAGCAAAAAAACCTAGAAAAATTATCCACTTGAGGTTTTTTTTGAAAAGATTTTTGGAGATTTCCTTTCTCCACAGAACAGCTATTGTCAGGAATATATCAGCCGTAATAGTTACGATTAATGCAACAAAGAGAGGAGAAAAGATGGAAACAAATTTTTTGCCAAAAATAGGGATAAGTCCGTAAAAAAAGGCGGCAAGTAGAGCGAATAAGAGACCTTTTGTTCGGTTAGACATACTTTATCGACTGTTCTTGAAGAAGAATATGGCCGAGCAATGACAAGGATTTCCGTCAACAGGACACATATACCCTTCTTTTAAACTATCTTCTGTCCAATAGTCAGAGATTTTTACAGCTTTTATGAATTCTAAGCTTTCAAAAATGGACGGAGAAGAATCCTTGAGTCCGGAATACCAAGAAACAGCGAAAAACAAATCACATCCCTTTTCATTTAACCTTTGCATTGACTCGAGAATAAGCTGCGTCCCTATTCCTCTTCTTCTGAACTTATTTTCAACGGAAACCGATTTTACCAGACCAACATTTCTGCCTTGAAAAATCTGTGGAACTTTATTCTCATATAGCTCTCTATCGTACTTCTCTGACTCTTCAGACATCATGGGATAGGCAATCATTACTCCAGCAAGACTTGAATCAACCATTGCTCCGATAACAATACATTCACTTTTAGCTATGTACCTTTTCAAGTCTTCAGCCGAAATATATTCTTGCCCTAAACCTTGTTCGTAAATTTCAGTGGCTTTTTGAATAAGATCATCATTCCATTGATCTATAATTGTAAAATTTTGCGGTCGTTCAAATTCTGGAAGAATCATAACCGGATTATCGCGCTTGTAGACTAGAAATTCAACTTTTTAGCGCCTCGAGGACGAAGTTGAGGGAATCTTCCTGGTTGTGGGAAAAAGTATTAACTACTAAATCATAATATTTGGGATCCCAGTAAACCCAATTCGAATCTCCGTTTGCGTAAAGCCTTCTCCACTTCTCTAAATTTCTTTCTTCCCTCACCTTAACTTCCTTTTTTGCATCGTCAACCGAAATCCCTTTTCGGTTTACCAATCTATCTATTCTAATATCGACCTTGTCTTCCCCTTCGTCTTCGCAAATGACGAGAATTTTGAAAACTCCAGAAATGTCCTGAGCGTCAAAACCCGCCAAATGCGACTGAATTACCTGGCGTTCTTTATTTTCAAGCATGTCCTTTATGTTTTCCTCGTATTTAAGGTCAAAATCGTCCGGTCTTTCATTCACCTCGAGTTCGTCTTTGTGCATTTCTCGGTGGAATTTTTCAAAAATTGCTCCGCCCTCTAGGAGTTCCCATCCCAATTCTTTGGAAAGCGAAACAGCCAGGGTTGTTGTGCCGGATCCGATTCGTCCGGAAACTGTAATGTTCTTAATAGAAGGGTCTGTCGAGGTCATTTTTTAGCCACCATTACTGCTTCTTCGACTAATCTATTTGCATAACCGTATTCATTGTCATACCAAGCAACAACTTTTGCCATATTACCAATTGTTTGGGTTAGGGAGAGATCAACAATTGCGGAATGCGGGTTTCCTACTACATCGGACGATACGATTGGGTCGTTGGTTACTTCGATTATTCCTTTGTATTGGGGTTCTTCTGCAGCTTTTTTAAAAGCTTCGTTAATTTCTTCCTTTGTTGCTTCCTTTTTTAGTAAAAATGTAAAGTCTGAAAGTGATCCGACCGGAACAGGAACTCTTATTGCCAGCCCCTCAAATATCCCCTTAAGCTCCGGAATTGCCCTGCTGGCAGCCTCCGTTGCTCCTGTTGATGTAGGAATAATGTTGAGCGCCGCTGCCCTTTGCCTTCTAAGATCCTTGTGTCCTCCGTCCTGGAGTCTTTGATCGGAAGTATATCCGTGGATTGTCGTCATCATCGCCTTCTCTATCCCAAAAGTATCAAGCATTACTTTTGCAACCGGAGTTATACAATTAGTAGTACAAGATGCATTTGAAATTGCGTCTTCTCCTTTGTAGTCTGTACTATTTACGGAAAGGACGTAGGTCGGAATGCTGTCGGATTTTGTGGGAGCGGATAAAACAACTGCCTTTGCGCCTGCTTTCAAGTGCGCCTTAAGCCCCTCTTCTTCCCTAAAAGCGCCTGTTGATTCGATAACGACATCGACATTTAAATCTCTCCACGGCAAAAGTGTCGGATCTTTCTGTGAATAAAATGGGATTTTTGCACCGTCGACAACGAGGTTACCGAGCATATTTGCCCCAACTTCTTGGTCGTAATCAATCTTGTGATCTTTAAGAGGTCCATAGGCGGTGTCATATTTTAAAAGGTACATCCAGCCCTTGATGTCTGCCGATCCCCCACCGTTAATCGCAACTACCTCTATTTCTTTTGAATGTTTCTCAAGGATTACTCTGTGGGCAATTCTTCCAATTCTTCCGTATCCATTTATTGCAACCCGAATCATAATTAAAAATAGTATATCACACGAGAGCTTCTAGGCCGGGCAGCTTATCGCCTGCTAAAAAAGCGAGCATTGCGCCGCCGCCGGTTGAGACGAAACTGAACTTGTTCAATAAATTGTGATGTTTTAGAAATCCAACCGTGCTGCCTCCTCCAATAACCGTGTGGGCAGACGAATTTGCAATAGAATTTGCGAGCTCAATTGTTGTTTTGGCTGAACTTTGGTGCTGAACCACCCCCATCGGACCGTTCCAGACAATGGTTTTCCCAAGCTTAACTATTTGTTTAAAGTTTTCCAAACTCTCTTTTGTAATATCGGTCCTGGTGAGATTCAAATCCGCGACCAACTGAACGGATTTTTTACCGTATCTTTCATGCGCAATTCTTAAAAGTTCCCTTTCGTGTTCCGCAATTTCCCCTCCAACCAATACGTAATCTGCAAAATGGTGCATTTTTTCAACTAAAGGAAGTTTTGTTTCTATTTTTTCTCCTCCGATTATAACGAC
>DASRFS010000003.1:0-11188 GCA_035651435.1 Patescibacteria group bacterium
AAGAAATGTTTTTATATGGATTAGGACTTGGAATTTACTGGGGTGAAGGTGAAAAAGTGTCCAGCAACGCTATTCGAGTAGCCAATACTGATCCACGTCTGTTAAAGACTTTTATTAGATTTCTCTTAGAGATTTGTGGATTAGAAAAAGAAAAACTGCTCTACAGTATTATATGCTTCAATGATATTAATGCAGAAGAAGCAAAGATGCATTGGGCAAAAGAATTGAAGATATCTCCAGATAAATTTGGTAAAATAGTGCAAATACCAACTCAAGGAAGAGGAAACTATAAGCGAAAATCAAGATTCGGTGTTTGCACAGTCATAGTGAGTAATATAAAGCTTAAGCCTTGGATTATGAAACAACTTGCCGATATAGTTTAATGGCAAAACGAACCCTTGGTAAGGGTTAGAGCGTGGGTTCGATTCCCACTGTCGGCTCCATGAACTATAAGGACGCATTGAATGTGCGCCTTGCGGCTTACGTTCAAGTACCTTATAATTCACTATTGATAAAGTTTAAGGAGAATTATGGCTAAAACAGAACACAGAATAACGGTCGGTTTAGTTTGCAGCGTCTGCAAAAATAGGAATTACGTAACGCAGAGAAACAAGTTAAATACACTTGAAAAGCTTGCAATGAAAAAGTTCTGCAAGCATTGTAAGAAAATAACCGAGCACAAAGAAACCGAGAAACTAAAGTAATACTTTAGGGACGTGGTGAAACGGTTATCACGGCGGTCTCCAAAACCGTCTTTCCCAGTTCGAATCTGGGCGTCCCTGCTGATATAGTCTGAGTAGACTTAGGACTTATAGAGTTCTTTATGTGTGCCAATCGTTGTAAAATAAATAACCACATCATTAAGTAATTTAACTTCTTTATATATCGCTCTATAATCAGATGTAATATCGATACTTCTGTACCCCACCCACTCTCTTTTCAAATTGTGGTTTTGAAGAACTGGACTATTGGGATTTTTAGAGAATTCTCTAATTGCTTCTTTAAAACTTTTCTTAACTTTTACGTTTTGCTTTTTGAGCAGATCAAGAAATTCGTTGGTATATCTTATTGTCATATACCTTGCTTCTCGAGCCATTCAACCGCTTCTTTTCCCGTTTTAAATGCTGGGGAAACTTTTCCTTCTTCAATATTTTTTTCTGCCCTTTTTATTGATTTTATAAGATAATCGCTAGGCTCTTCGAGGTCAAATTCTACTCTTCTTACTCTAACAAGCTGTTTAAGATACGCATTTAAAAGCGAGCTAAGGCTTAATCCTAATTCCTGAGCAATTTTTTGAGCCCGTCTCTTGGTATATTCTTCTGTTTTAATATTTATTACTGCTGTATTCATACATACATATAATATACTTTGTATGTAATCTTGTCAAGAGTCAGTATAGATGTTAGCTAAATTGTAGAAATAGCTTCTAACATAGTTACTCAAGCCCTGCAACTCTTACTCCTTTCTTAACTCCTCCCTACCTATCTTCTTACTCCAAACTGCCAAGCTATTCACGAGGAGGTGAAATATGCCAAGAGGTAGAAAATCCGGAATTCCAGCAGGAATCGTAGGCGCAGCAGCAGGAACTGTTATTGGAGGAACGGCAGGGATTTTACTTAGCAACAAAAAGGCCAAAAAGTTCGCGGGAGAAACCTTTTCGCAAGTTAAGGATTATGCCTTGGACGCTTTCGAAACGATGAACTCAATGGCTGACCAAAATAACCAGCGTCTGGCAAAAGTTGGAGCAAAAGGAGGAAAGACTAGAGGAAGAAAATCTCATAAATAAAGGTTAGCTGATCTTAGAAGGCTCTGGGTTCCAGTCAGGACTGAGTAAAACTGCCTTAACTACTCCCAACGTAGTCGAGATTTTTGTCGGGTCTTTAATTCTTTTTCCAATAACTTTTCGCATGCTTCGTGCGAATTTGATTAGGTCCTCGATATCTCCATCAAATATAGGCTGGCAATGGTTACCTACCGCACAGCCGTTACAGATAATATCTTTTTCTCTTGTTATCTCAACCGAAAAATTATCAGGCAAATTTAAGAATCCTTCGAAAGCTTTCACCTGAACATCTTCAAAGGCAACTGTTTGCTGAGGGGTAGTACCCAGCACATCTTCCACATACTTTACTCCAGCCCACTCGTCGAAATCGTCAGACGCAGGCCCTGGAACTTTTAATCCATTCTCCAATATTGCTATTATTGCTTCTTTAGCCTGATCTCGAGGATTTGGATGTCTTAATAATTCAGCGTAAGAATATAAATGGTGGGCGCGTATAGTGAATGGAGCTTGTATGGGTTGCGTTTCTTTTGACATTGAACTTTGGAATTATGATTTAGATGAAGGTAACTGTCAAGAGGCCTAAAGCTGCACCCAGCAGGGTTCCGCCGATAACATCCGTTGTCCAATGTTCGCCAAGATAAACTCGCGAGACGAGCATTCCCATTTCAAAAGCCAGAACAATTAAACTTGCGAGAATCTTGATATTTCTTGAGAGTCTTGATCTCCATATAAAATAAAGAAGTATAACCGAAAGAAAAGTTGCCCGGCCTGCATGGCCCGAAGGATAAGAAAAACCCGGCTTAACATAGGTACTAGGGAAAATAAAATTTATATCGTAGCGAAGGAACATAAACGGAGGACCCGGGTGGCGGACAAAAATCTTTCCAAAGATTTCGACAATATGAATGGTCAAAAATGAAAACGGAACAAGGAGAAAAAGCCCGAGGTTTCTTTTTAGAATAAGCAGTAGAAAAAGAAGGACAGTCACGACTTCGACGCTTCCTAACAGACTCAAAACAGAAAGAAGTGTATCAAAACCCCTCCTCTGGCCAAAGGTTGCGTCGATATGATTTTGGAATCTAACGGTAGTATCGAAATCAAAAGCATTAAAAATTCTTTTTTGGACGAAGAAGGAGAAGACCACAAACGCGGCAAATAAGAAAATAGCAACTAAAAACTTTTGGGATTTAGACATTGATTACGAGAGCTTTAAATCTTTTAGGAATTGTTTGAATTCTCCGTTAATATCGGGATGCTCCAGACCTAACTCTACAACGCTTTTCATATATTCAAGCTTATTCCCCGTGTCGTAATACCTTCCGTTTTCAATTTCGCACGCATAAACTGGATACCCGGTTTTTATTAATTGGTCTATCGCAACCGGAAGGAATATTTCTCCTCCCTTGCCTGGTTTTTGCTGTTTTAGGATTCCGAAAATCTGCGGGGGGAGAATATATGCTCCATGGGTTGCAAGATCGGAAGGTGCTTCATGCGGCTCAGGTTTTTCAACAATTTTTTCGATTTTGAATACATTCCCCTCAATTTTTTCCGCTTTTGCAATTCCATATCTTTTTAGATCCTCCTTATTCTTTATTCTGACTCCTGAAATTACTGCTCCTTTATACTTTTCGTAGACTTTTATCATTTGGGCAAGTCTTGGAGGTTTGCTGTAAATAAATTCGTCCCCCCACATAACTGCAAACATTTCGTTTTTGATGACGGGTTCTGCCGAAAGGACGGGTGTTCCATTTCCATAAAGCCCTTTTTGACGGACATAGATGAAGTTGGCCATTTCGGAAATTCTTTTCACCGTTTCTACTAATTCGTGCTTTCCGCCCGCTTCCAAATTTTTAATCAGCTCGGCATTCGGAACGTCGAAATGGTCTTCGATTGCTCTTTTTACGTATCCGGTAACTATTATTACGTCTTCAATTCCCGAGGCAACCGCTTCTTCAACAACCCATTGGATTACGGGCTTATCGACAATAGGAAGCATTTCTTTTGGCATGGCCTTTGTTTGGGGCAAAAATCTTGTGCCAAAGCCTGCCGCAGGAATAACAACTTTTCGAATCTTGTCCATTTATAGATTTTATCATTCATCGGCTTTACATATCAAATATTGTCTGGTAGAATTCAATGTTAATGTCAGCCTCCTTCTTTAGAGAAGTTTTAGAAGAGCTTCGAAAAGTAGTTTGGCCAACCAGAAACGAGGTTATTAGGCTCACATCGGTAGTTATTATAGTTAGCCTCTTGGTTGGTCTATTTTTGGGAGGGGTGGATTTTGTCTTAACAAAATTGTTAAGCTTTTTAATTAAATGATGAACGACGATACAAAAACACAAGATCAAAAAGATATTATTGAACAGGTTCAATCTGAGGTTCAACCCGAAGAAAAACCTGTCGAGAAAAAGGCCGAGGAAACTACCCCTGAAGAGTCTCTTAAAGAGGCTGTTGAACCCAAGAAAAAAGACCACCCTGACGCTAAATGGTATATCGTCCACACATATTCAGGACACGAAAATAAGGTTGCTAAATCCCTAAAACAAAGGGTCGAATCAATGGGGTTTGAGGGTAGAATTTTCGATATTATCGTTCCTACCAGATCGACCGTTAAGGTAAGCCAAGGGAAAAAAGAAACTGTAATGGAGAAAATTTTCCCCGGATACGTTTTGGTCAAAATGGTTTTGGACGACGAATCTTGGCTTTTAGTCCGAACAACCCAGGGAGTAACAGCTTTTATCGGAGCTGGCAACAAACCGACTCCGATTTCCGAAAAAGAAGTCGAAGCTATTCAAAAGTTTATGGCAACGGAAGAACCTTTATACAAAACTTCATTTGTTAGGGGCGAGGCTGTAAAAATAGTAGACGGACCTTTTACAGATTTCTTGGGGTCAATTGACGAAATTGATGAACAAAGAGGCAAATTAAAAGTTCTAGTTTCCATCTTCGGGCGGGAAACCCCTGTTGAACTAGACTTTTTGCAAGTTTCAAAACTATGAAAGAAGTGCAAAGAATTCCAAGAGGGTCTATTGGAACTTTTTCTTTGGATAATGGAGAAACCTTTTTTAAAGGACGCTTGATAAGAGAAACTAATAGTTCAAGAGTGTTTAAAATTACAGATTCAGAGAGAGCCTTCCGACCAGGTGAAAGTGTAAATATTGCAAATGAAGTCCCTGTAAGGTGGGACATTAGAGAAACTCTTTTGAATAGAGTAAGAACAACGCTTAGAGGATTAATAAATGGCTAAGAAAATAAAAACATTAATCAAAATTAATTTACCGGCTGGAGCAGCTACCCCTGCCCCACCCGTTGGTACTGCTTTGGGTCCTCACGGACTTCCTATTATGGAGTTTGTAAAAGCCTTCAACGACAAAACAGCAGACCAAAAAGGCACAATTATTCCTGCTGTCATTACTGTTTATGAGGATAGAACTTTCTCTTTCATCATAAAGAAACCGCCGGTTGCTGAAATGATTAAAAAGGCGATGGGAAAAGAAAAGGCAGCAGGAAAACCCGGGCACGAACAGGCAGGAATCATAAGTAAAACTCAAGCCGAGGAAATAGCAAAAGCCAAGATGGAAGACCTAAACACTTCCGATCTTCCTCAAGCGACCAAAATTGTAGAAGGAGTTGCCCGATCAATGGGCGTAAAAGTAGAATAATGGGAAAAGTTAAAGTTCGAACTCTTGGAGTAGAGAACGAAGAAGCACAAAAAAACGAGCAAAAGAAAAAGAAGGAAGAGAAAAAACTGGCAAAAGTAGCCGGCAAGGGCGGCGAAAGGGTTGTCGTGGTCGGTGCAACGGAAGAGGACTTAGCCAAAACTGAACAAAAAGCGGAACCCCAGGCAGAAGAAAAAAAGACAAAAAAAGAGAAATTCCAAAGAGCAAAGCACATTAGATCGAAAAGTTACACAGGTTTGGTTGCAATGGTCGACAAAAGTAAAACCTATTCGCTTTCCGAAGCGCTCGAACTTTTGGAAAAAATGCAAAGGAAATCTTTTGATGAAACAGTCGAGCTCCACATAAACACAAGCGACCCAAAAGTTTCAGGACAGACATCCCTCCCCCACGGAACAGGAAAGAAAATAAGAGTAGCAATCGCAACGGACGAGCTTTTGGCCGAAATTGAAAAAGGCAAAATTAGCTTCGATATCCTTTTGGCAGATCCTCAAATGATGCCAAAACTGGCAAAGGTTGCTAAAGTCCTAGGACCAAGGGGCTTGATGCCGAATCCAAAGAACGGAACAATAACACAAAATCCCGAAGAAGCGGCAAAAAAGTACGAAGGCGGCCTAGTTTTCTTTAAAACCGAATCCAAGGCTCCGATTATCCATCTTTCCGTCGGAAAGATATCTTTTGGAAAGGACAAGTTAACCGAAAATATTAAAACCTTATTTGATGCAATCAAAAAAGAAAATATCCAGAAAGCAGTTTTGAAATCGACTATGTCCCCCGCGATTAAACTCGTGGTTGACAAATCATAAACCCGATTGGTATCATACCTTTTACCTGAGAAGCGGGCAAAAAACTAAGTCCTGCGGAGGAAAAGTTCAACAAGCTTGAACGTGAACACTTCTCAGGAAGTGTTTTTTTGTAAGTATGGACAAGAAAGTAAACAAAAACAGATTAAAAAAGGAAGGAATTGTAGCCGAGCTTTTAATTAAGAAGGATAAAGCTAAGGCCGTTGTCTTCACAAACTATCAAGGTCTTACCCACAAGCAGATAGAAGACCTTAAAAAAGGAATAAAAGTCGCTGATGCGGAATTTGTTGTCGCGAAGAATTCCCTTCTCCACAAGGCAATGCCGGATGTTAAGGAAGTTGAAACCCTGGAAGGACCAACCGGAACTATATTTGCTTATGGAGATTTTGTCACCCCTCTAAAAGAAATTGCAAAATCCATAAAACTGCTCACGCTCCCAACTATAAAATTTGGAATTCTCGAAGGAAAAGTCTTCTCAGGAGAAGAAGTTCTCAAGATTTCGGCTTTGCCGACTCGCGAAACTTTGCTTGCCCAAGTTGTAGGAGGACTCAAATCCCCTATCGCGGGTCTTCACCGAGCACTAAATTGGAATTTACAAAAGTTAGTAATGACTTTAAAAGCAGTTGAAAAATCAAAGGGGGTGACTTAATAATGGCAAAAATGGGAAAAGACGAATTAATAAAAGCAGTCGAGGAAATGTCCGTTTTGGAACTTTCCGAGTTCGTTAAGGCTTTGGAAGAAAAGTTTGGAGTTTCCGCACAAGCAATGGTAGCCCAACCCGCAGCGGGTGGGACTTCCGCAGCAGAAGCAGGAGAACCGGCAGAAGAACAAACAGTCTTCAATGTCGTAATCGCAAATGGTGGCGCAACTAAAATTGCAGTCATCAAGGCTTTGAGAGAATTAGTTCCAACTTTGGGACTTAAGGATGCAAAAGACTTGGTCGATCAGGCACCAAAAGAGGTAATGACAGCCGTCAATAAGAAAACAGCAGAAGAAGCTAAAGCGAAATTAGAGGGAGCCGGCGCAACAGTCGAATTGAAGTAAATTCAGTTAGAAGTTTCGTTGGATCTTTCGTATTCGTGGACTTCAGAGGGAGTAAACCAGAGATTTTTCTCGAAGTTTGCTTCCTCAATGCTTGTAGATACATGAATTAAATTGAGCACTCCCCGCTTTTCGGCATTAGCAAAGACTGCCGAATCCTTTGAGAAATCTCCTCTTATAGTTCCTTTGGGAGCATCAACTGGCATCGTCGGGCCGGTCAAATCCATTCCCTTTTGGACAGCATTTTCCCCTTCCCAAATCATTGCAACAATAGGAGCAGAAGTCACATAATTCATAAGCCAACCTGAAACCATTTTGCCAAGTTCCGTTGTATCGGTAGTTCCAAGTTCCTTCATCGCATCTATTCCTGCTTTTTCGTAAGATTTAAGAGTTTTCTCTCCCCAAAGTTTAAGTCTTGCCGGATCGGAGGAATTGTAATGTTTGGCAAATAGATCTTTTGAAGGAGTAATCATTTTGCAGGCGACTAACTTAAGGCCCGAGCTCTCAAATCTCTTTATTATTTCCCCTACCAGTCCCCTTTTTACGCCGTCAGGTTTTACAAAAGAAAAAGTTTGTTCCATCATTTCAAAGTTAACAACTTTTCAAAAGATTGTCCATCGGTAAAATTCCCAATAACCGCAAGGTTCAAATTTTTCTGGACCAAATATTTTTTCGCCACCTTGGAAATATCCTTAATAGTAATTTTATCTATCTTCTCAATAACTTCTTCAGGCGTTTCGATCTTTCTTTCCAAGAGTTCCTGCGCTGCATAAAAACCCGAGACCGCCCGGCTGTCTTCAAGCTCCAAAACCAAGTGTCCTTTAATATATTCTTTCGCTTTTTTTAACTCCTTTTCCGAAGGAGGATTAGAATTTTTAATTTTTCCGTACTCTGCAACTATAACTTTTATTCCGTCGGTTATTCTTTTCGGGTCAAGTCCTGCCGTCGAAACCAAATTCCCGACATCCTGATAGTGCTCGGACGATGTCCTGACATAATAAGCAAGTCCCCTCTTTTCTCTTACCTCATGGAAAAGTCTGGAACTCATTCCTCCGCCCAAAATTGACGCTAAAACCGACAGCGCATAGTGGTCCGGGTGCAAAAGCGGGACAGTTCTAAAACCCAAAGCGATGTGAACTTGCTCCGTTTGCTTTTGTCGGACTAAAACTTGGGGGTTTTTCTGCTCATCGTTGGTTTTCTTGTACTTTACTATATCGAAACGCCTCATTTTTCCGAAGTACTTTTCGACCATTTCGCCGGTCTTTTCGGAATCCACTCCCCCCGCAACAACTACTACCATATTTGATGGGCTATATAGACTCCCCATATAACTTTGAAAGTCCTCTCTGGTGATTTTTTTAATGACCTCTTTTTCTCCCGCAATATCCCAACCCATAGGTGTGTCTCCATATAACAAACTTTCGTAAATATCCCCTATTTTTCTTGCCGGTGTATCTTCATAAAGATTAATTTCTTCCAGGATTACTCCTCTTTCTTTTTCGATTTCTTCTCTTTTTAATTTTGAATTCTGCAGCATGTCCGCCAAAACATCCATGCAAAGTTCGGCATGCGCCGCAGCAGACTTTACAAAATAAACCGTCGACTCTTTGCTTGTAAAAGCGTTGAATTCTCCTCCGATTCCATCAATTAAAGAGGAAATGTGCATTGCTGTCGGCCTTTTTTTCGTTCCCTTAAAAGCCATGTGCTCCAAAAAGTGTGATATGCCATTATTTAGCTTTGTTTCGTATCGGCTTCCGGCTCCGACTCCAACCATAACTGTTGAGGATTCAAAAGAAGGCATGGGGATAGTTATAACTCTTAGGCCGTTTTTAAGCGTTTTTTTCGTAAATTCCATGTTTGAATTCCAATTCTATCGCTTTCTATGGGATTTCTCAAGGGGCTTGTCACATATGGTCCGGGGCGGAAACACCAAGAAGATCCAATGTTTCTTTTAAAATGATTTGTGTTGCAGCAACTAGAGAAAGTCTGGCATTGGTAAGGTCCTTATCTTCTGAAATAACTTTATGGGCTTCATAAAATTTATGAAACGAATTCGAAAGCTCCAAAGCGTATGCGGTTAACCAATGGACGGAGAAATTTTCCGATATTTCCAAAATCATTTCCGGAAATTTAACTAATTTTCTAAGAAGTTCCAGCTCTTCTTCCTCTTTAAGCAGTTTGAACTCTGGGTTTACCAACTTTCCGGCCTTTTTGAAGATACTTTCCATTCGAGAATGAGCATATTGAACTGAAAAAACAGGGTTCTCGGAAGACCTCAAACTAGCAAGATCTATATCAAAATCCATATGGGTATCCGGTCCTGACATCAAAAGGAAAAATCTAAAGGCGTCCTTCCCTACTTGGTCCAAAACTTCTCTTGCGGTAACAAAATCTCCCGCGCGTTTACTCATTTTTACAACTTCGGTTCCCTTTTTTATTCTGACAAATTGGTAAAGAATTACGTGGAATTTTGAAACATCAAATCCTAACGCTTTAACAGCAGCTTGAAGTCTTGGAACATGACCCGAATGGTTTCCTCCCAGGACATCAATAACTAAATCCGGCCCGCTTTCGAATTTTTCCTTGTGGTATACAATGTCGGAAGCAAAATAAGTTAACTCTCCATCGGATTTTTTGACTACTGTTTCCCTGTCTTTTAAAAATTCGTCACTTGGCGCAAACCATAAAGCTCCGTCTTTTTCTTTAAGAACGCTTTTTTTTTGAAGCTCTTCCAAAACCCTCGGCACATCTTTTCTAAGATCTGACTCTTTCCTGACTTTATCAAACTTTATTCCCATTTTTTCAACTTCACTCATTATTTCCTCAAAAAGGATTTGAACACCCATCCTACCAACCTCTTCAAAATCAGCGCCTTTTTTGACTTTACCGCTCAACTTTGAAGCTAATTCTTTGATATAGTCCCCTTTATAAGCGAGCTCCTCTTCCGATTTTTCATCGGAATGAATTGCGTAGTACAAAGTCTGCCCGAGCTTCTTTACCTGTCCGCCGACGTCGTTGTGGAGATATTCCCTTGCTACTTCATATCCAACTTTTTCCAAAACATTCGATAAAACATCACCTAATGGACCTCCCCTGGCATTTCCTATGTGAAGCGGGCCTGTCGGATTTGCGGAGATAAACTCAACGCTTGCTTTCTTTCCTTTTCCAAGATCGGACGAGCCATATTTTGAGCCCTGTTTGATAATAGCTTGAGCTTGTTTATGAAGATACTCATTGGATAATCTAAAGTTTATAAATCCTCCAACAACTTCGATCTCTCCAATGCCCTGAATATTTTCCGCTTTTAGTTTTTGAGCTAAATCCTTCGCTACTTCGTTTGGATTTTTCTTTAGTTTTTTAGCCAAACTCAAAGCTATATTAGTAGTGTAATCTCCGAAAGTGCTGTTTTTTGGCGGCTCAACTATGACTTCTATTTCTTCGTTAAGGACTTTCTTGAGTGCTCTAACCAAATCCTGCTTCATACAATAATTCTAACACAAACTATTGACAACCTAACCGAATCTAAGTCATATTGTAATTAGGATGAAAATTCTTCTCGTGGACGACGACGAGGCATTGGCAACCGTATTCTCAACAGCCTTAAAAAAAGAAGGTTACGAAACCTCTATTGCCAATTCGGGCAAAGACGGAATAGAGAAAGCGAGATCTGAAATGCCGGATCTGGTACTTTTAGACCAGATTATGCCCGATATGCAGGGAAACGAAGTATTAAAACAGCTTAAAGCCGACGAAAAAACTAAAGGAATTCCAGTTATTATGCTCTCCAATTTTAGCCAGGAAGAGTTAGTTAAACAAGCAATAAACGAAGGAGCAAACGACTACGTTTTTAAATTCCAAGTTGCTGCAACAGACGTCGTCGAAAA
>DASRFS010000004.1:0-18611 GCA_035651435.1 Patescibacteria group bacterium
ATTCTACCACTTCCTGGGGTGATCCTTCAACCGGTATCAGGCGGCCGATGATGACATTTTCTTTAAGTCCGATTAGCCTATCTTCCGCTCCCTCCAAAGCAGCCTCCGTAAGAACTTTCGTTGTTTCCTGGAAGGAAGATGCCGAAAGCCATGAATCAGAGAAAAGACTGGACTTTGTTACTCCAAGGATTATTTGCCTTGCGGTTGCAGGTTCTCCTCCTTGGGAAAGAATCTCGGCATTTATTTCTTCAAACCTCGTTCTCGTAATAAAGTCTCCCGGAATTAAAGACGTGTCTCCGACCGTTTCGATTATTACCTTATCGGACATTTTCCTAAGAATTACCTCAAAGTGCTTATCGTTAATAACAATTCCTTGCGATTCGTAAACTTTTTGCGCTTCGGAAATAACGTATCTTTGAGCCTCCAAAAGTCCCGAAATCTTAATTACGTCTTTAGGATCCATATAACCTTCGGCAAGCTGTGTTCCGACTGCAACCTCCTGGCCATCGGATACGAAAAGTGTTGAGGAAATAGGGATAAAGTATTCTCTTTCCTCGACCGGCTTCATTCTGGAATTCTTCAATTTGAGAACATAACCGTCGTCCGTTGTTTCAATTTTTAGTTTTCCCGAAATCTCGGCAACAGGCGAAAGATTTTTTGGAGTTCTCATTTCAAAAAGTTCTTCAACTCTAGGCAGTCCTTGGGTAACGTCGCTCATTACAACTCCTCCAAAATGTCTGACACGCATAGTAAGCTGTGTTCCTGGTTCTCCTATTGATTGCGCCGCAACGACTCCAACAGGAACTCCGGACTCTACGTTTCTCTTATTTGAGAAATCCCATCCGTAACATTTAACGCAAATTCCGTATTTTAGTTTGCAAGTCATTGCCGACCTAACAGTTACCTCGACAACATCATTTTTAATAATCTCCAGAACTTCGGCGTTTCCGATTTCTTTACCCGCCGCTAATATTTCTTTCTTAGTTTTTGGCGAAACAATTTTTGCTGCCGCGAATCTTCCGACTATTCTGCTTTCAAAAGGAGCGGTTCTTCCGACTTCATCTTTTCTAATGACAATTCCTTCTGTGTCGCCGCAATCCTGGTCCCTAATGATTACGTCATGGGAAACGTCAACCAGACGTCTTGTCAAGTATCCTGCGTTTGCGGTTTTCAAAGCCGAGTCGGTAAGTCCTTTTCTGGAACCCCTAGCCGATGCGACGTATTCAAAAATCGAAAGTCCTTCTCTAAAGTTACTTTTGATTGGCAACTCGACAATTTTTCCAAGAGGATCCAAAATAAGACCTCTCATTGCGGAGAGTTGCTTTAACTGTTCTTTTCCGGCTCTTGCTCCTTCGGAATCAATAATGGTCCTAATAACGTCTCCTTTTTTGAGGTTATTCCATGTAAGGTCTGCAATTGTGTCCGTTACTTCAAGCCAAATATCATTTGAAAGTCTCTTTTTTTCATCTTCGGTTATAAGACCCTGCTGATATTCACCTTCAACTTTTGTAACTCTTACTTCTGCCTCATCGATCATTTTTTGTTTTCCCAAAACCATGTGGTTATCAAAAACCGAAACCGAAATTCCGGAAATTGTAGCTCCGTAAAATCCTAGAGACTTTATGCTATCGATAAGATTTGCGACCGTTTCAGGGGTTGTGGTTGCGATTGCTTCCGTAATTATTTTCTTAATTCCCGATCCTTTAACCGCGTCGTTTATAAATGAGAATTCTTTTGGAAGCCTTTCGTTGAATAACAGCCTTCCGATAGTTGTTTCAATAGTTTTGTTTTCTACTCTGACGTTTATGGGCTCTCTAAGTTTTACTTTTCCAAACGACTGGGCAATAAGAGCTTCATGGAAGTTTGAGAATTGAGGAAGTTCTTTCTTTCTTAATGTGTCGTCCATGGTCGTTAGATAGAAAACTCCGACAGCCATTTCCTTGTTAGGAAGAGTGATTGGAACTCCGTCAGCGGGTTTTAGTAAATTATGCGCCGGGAACATAAGGGTCGTTGCCTCTTCCTGTGCTTTTTGGGAAAGCGGAATATGGACTGCCATCTGGTCACCGTCAAAGTCGGCGTTGTATCCAGCGCAAACACAAGGATGAAGCGAAATCGCAGATCCTTCGATTAATATTGGATAGAACGCTTGAATTCCCAATTTATGAAGTGTTGGCGCTCGGTTTAGAAGAACGGGATGGTTCTTTGTAATTTCCTCGAGGATATCAAAAACCTCAGGAGGTCTTTTTTCGATGAATCTTTTTGCAGATTTTATGTTTGGCGCAAAACCGCGAACAATTACTTCGCGAAGAACGAATGGTTTAAACATTTCCAAAGCCATTTCTTTTGGAAGTCCGCATTGGGAAATAGAAAGTTCGGGTCCGACAACGATAACCGATCGTCCGGAATAATCTACCCTTTTTCCAAGAAGGTTTTGTCTGAATCTTCCCTGTTTTCCGCGCAACATATCGGATAGTGACCTTAGAGGAGATGAAACAACTTGGCTTGTTCTTTGCGACGCATCGATTAACGAGTCAACCGATTCCTGGAGCATTCTTTTTTCGTTTCTTAAGATTATTTCGGGCGCTCCCAAGCTCATTAAATGTTTCAAACGATTATTCCTGTTGATAACTCTTCTATACAAGTCGTTAAGATCCGAAGTTGCGAATCTTCCGCCGGAAAGCTGGACCATAGGCCGAAGGTCAGGAGGAATAACAGGCAAAGCCGTAAAAATCATACTTGTCGGCAAGACCCCTGCTTTTCTCATTCCTTCGATTAGCCTTAGCCTTTTTATAACTTTTAGATATTTTTGTCCGCTCGCCTTTTCTGATTCTGTTCGAAGGTTAACAATAAGTTCTGCCAAATCGATCTTATCGATAAGGTTTAAAAGTCCCTCTGTTCCGGTCTTGACCTGGAAGAAACTTGGGACATCGTATTCCATAATTTTAAAGAACTCGTCTTCCGACAAAACGCTTCCTACCTTAAGGCTTCGGACCAATTTTCCGATTGCGTCTGCGATTTCGTCGATTTTCTTACTTTCCAAAGCGAGTCTCTCTTCGATTCTTGCCATTTTTTGCCTTTTTTGAAGCGCTAATTCTTCGTGGACTAGGTCTTTTTGTTCGCCCGCAACTTTCTTTTTGGTTTCTTTTGTCTTTGCTTCTATTTCTTTATCTACTTCTTTTTGTTCTCCAAGGAGATTTTTCTTGATATCGTCTTTTCTCTTTTGGATATTTTTAGAAAGGTCGGTGAGTGCCTGCTTTTTCTTATCCTCGTCAATTCCTATTACCAAGTAAGAAGCGTAGTAAATAACGGATTCCAAATTCTTTTGGGACATATCAAGAATCAGGCTTAAAGCAGAACTGGAACCTTTAAAGAACCAAACGTGTGCAACCGGGGATGCAAGAGTAATGTGACCCATTCGCTCTCTTCTAACCCTTGAGAGGGTGACCTCGACTCCGCATTTGTCGCAGATTATTCCTCTGTTTCTAATTCTCTTGTATTTTCCGCAATAACATTCCCAGTCTTTTGTGGGACCAAAGATTCTTTCGTCAAAAAGTCCGTCTTTTTCAGGCCTTAGGGTTCTGTAATTTATGGTCTCGGGCTTTGTTACCTCGCCGTAGGACCAATTCATTATGTCTTCTTTTGAAGCCAAAAGAATTTTTAAGGACTTAAAATCCAGAATATTTATATCTTTTCCTTTTTTGTTTCCGTTCATATTACTGTGCCTCTCCTTCTGCAACTGGCGCCGGTGTTGATCCCTCAACAATTACCTCTTCTCCCGACTCGACAGCTAATTTTTTGGCCGTTTCTTCAACTTTTTCCTCTTCCACGGGATTTTCTATTTGCTCTACTTTTTCGATTGCACCAATTGGGACAACGTTAAGACCTAAGGCCTGCAATTCTTTTATAAGAACCTTAAACGACTCGGGAACTTTTGGCGTTGGAATGTCCGTCCCTTTAACAATTGCCTCAAATGCCTTCGCTCGTCCGACAACGTCGTCACTTTTAATCGTTAACATTTCCTGCAATGAATATCGCGCCCTATGTGCTTCAAGCGCCCAAACTTCCATTTCCCCAAGCCTTTGTCCTCCCATTTGAGCTTTTCCTCCCAATGGCTGCTGTGTAACCAAAGAGTACGGGCCGGTTGATCTTGCGTGGGTCTTGTCCTCGACCATGTGGATTAACTTCATCATGTACTCGATTCCGACAACGACCGGGTTTTCGTAAGGCATTCCTGTTCGTCCGTCATAAAGCTGCGCTTTTCCGTCAACCGGAAGCCCTGCGCGCTTTAATTCCTTTACGATTAGGTCTTCGTTTATTTCCTCAAAAACCGGAACTCCGATTTTTTCATTTAGGGAATTTGCCGCCCAACCCAAGTGAGCTTCCAAAAGCTGTCCCAAATTCATACGCGCGAGTACGGAAATTGGGGAAATAATAATATCAACCGGTGTTCCGTCTGCTAAATGCGGCATGTCGACTTCCGGCAATATTCTTGAAATAACTCCTTTATTTCCGTGCCTTCCTGCGAGTTTGTCTCCAATAACAACGTGTCTAAGTTGTGCTACTTCAACGAGTATTTTTCGGATTGTTCCGGGTTCCAATTCGTCTCCCTTTTTCCTGTCCAGGATTGAAACGCTTATAACAGTTCCGCGCTCTCCGTGGGGCATTCTTAAGGATGTGTCTCTAACTTCTCTTGCCTGTTCTCCAAAGATTGCGCGAAGAAGCCTTTCTTCGGCTGTCAGCTCGGTTTCTCCTTTTGGCGCGATTTTTCCAACGATTATGTCACCCGGTGAAACTTCGGATCCAACGACTACAATTCCTTCTTCGTCCAAGTTAGCGAGATCCTCTTCGGAAACGTTTGGAATATCGCGCGTTGTCTCCTCGGGTCCCAATTTTGTCTCAACGACCGCTGCCTCGTATTTTTCGATGTGGATTGAGGAAAGATGGTCGTTTTTGACGAGCTTGTCGGAAATAACGATTGCGTCTTCGTAGCCTAGACCGTCGAAAGATGAGTAAGCGATCAAAAGATTTTGTCCCAAAGCGAGTTCTCCGTTATCAGATGCCGGTCCGTCGATTAAAAGGTCACCTTTTTTAACCTGGTCTCCGGTTGAGACGACTGCTTTTTGTGTATAAGCGGTTGCCTGGGAAGTTCTTTTGAAAGAATCGATTTTGTAGGATTTTTCTTCGTCTTTTCCCCGTCCCTTTATAATTACGCGGTCTGCGTCGGCGTAAGTTATTTTTCCGTCAAAAGGAGCTCTTATTACTCTTCCCATAACTTCGGAGATCATTGCTTCCATTCCGGTTCCGACCATTGGAGAAGCGGGCCTTATTAACGGAACTGCCTGACATTGCATGTGTGTACCCATCAAAGCCCTGTTTGCCTCGTCGTGGGAAATAAAAGGAATAAGTGATGCGGCAGATCCTACAACTTGCCTTGGTACAACGTCTATAAATTCGATATTTTCCCTATCCGTTTCTATAAATTCTCCCTTAAATCTTGCGGGGACACGAAGCGCTTCGATTTTGTTGTCGTTAAGAACTCCGGTGTGTGTAATATAGTGCTCCCTCTCGTCGTCTGCTCCCAAATAAACGATTTCGTTTGTAGCGCGTGTTACGGTTGTCCTTCCTTTTTTCTCCTGGACTACTTTTCGGTAAGGCGCTTCCAAAAATCCGTATTCATTAACTCTTGCGTAAAGAGCCATATAAGTAACAAGTCCTATGTTTGGACCTTCGGGTGATCGGATCGGACAAATTTTGGAGTATTGGGAAGAATTAATATCACGAATCGAAAAAGAAGCTCTTTCTCTTGAAATTCCGCCGGTTCCCATAACGGTTAGACGATTTAAATTATCAACTTCGGACAACGGGTTTGTTTGGTCAAGGATTGTCGAAAGCTGTGAGGTTCGGAAAAACTCATTGATCGACGCCATAATTGGCCTTGCGTTTATAAGACCGCCGATTGAAATTGGGACGTCGGGTTGGATCAAAGACATTCTTTCTTTTATTGACCTTTCAAGTCTCAGAACTCCGATTCTAAATGCGGTTGTTGCGACCAATTCACCGACACGTCTTATACGTCTATTAGCCAAAGAATCGATATCGTCTATTCCGTTTTTTCCGCGCGCTAATTCTATAAGGAAGCTAATTGTTCCTATGATATCCGAAACCGTTAGAATTCGGGTTTCAGGATCTGCAGGTTCGAATCCTTCTTTTCCGGCCAGCTTTTTATTTACTTTGTGTCTTCCGACAACTCCGAGATCGTATCTTCGGTTGTTAAAAAAAGTTCCGCTAAAATTTTCGCGGACTTTTTCAAGGACAATCGGCTCTCCAGGGTGCATTTTCTTAAAAATCTCAACGAGAGCGTCGTTTGTATCGACTGTCTCGTCTTTTGTAAGCGTATTTTGGATATAGGAGGTTTTTCCATCAGATTCGAGTGCTCCAAACTTATTTCTTATGTCGTCGTTTGAATCCAAACCTAATGAGCGAAGGAACGTTGTTGCCAAAAACTTTCTTCGTCTGTCAATTTTAACGGTAATTGTCTCGTGTCTGGTTGTTGAAAACTCCAACCACGAACCGTGGACCGGGCGGATTTCCGCAACATAAAGAGTTTTTCCGGTTACGTTGTCCTGGACTGCTGTAAAAAATACTCCGGGGGATCGAACGAGTTGGTTTACAACCGCTCTTTCGATTCCATTTACGATAAAAGTTCCCTGGGCGGTCATTTGGGGAATGTCGCCCAAAAATACTTCCTGTTTGTACTCTGCGCCCGTTTTTTTATTTGTTAAGATGGTTGCAACGTACAAAGGAGAATCAAAAGTTAAACCTTTTACAAGACAAACTTCAGGGGTGTTTGAGGGTTTTCCAAGCCTGTAGTCGCCTAATTTTAATTGCCAGTTTTTTTCCGTAAAGTCATTAATTGGGGAGATTTCCTGGAGAACTTCGCCTATTCCTTTTTCTAAAAACCACTTATAGCTTTGGCGTTGAATATCCAAAAGATCGAGTTTAGGTAAAACTGTGTAGTTTTTTCCCCAATTCTTTCTAATGTGGTCTTTAGTTTGCTTTGGCATTCAATATCTCACTTCGGGCAGAAGTACTCTAGAGGTCGAACTACGACAAAAAAAAGCCATAAGGCTACCGCCTTTTTGGTTTTTAGTGCGAAACTTTTGGCTCCGCGTAATAGAGTAATACCTATTTTACACAAAAAGAAGGATCTGTCAAGAGGAAACTAGATAATATTTCCACGCATCCATTCAATGACTTCCGAATTAATATTAAATGCAATCCAATCGCTAGTCACTTCTATTACGAGTATTTTGTCATTAGGGTCAGTTACGGTTCTCAAAACTCTCATAACTTCGTCTCTTGGTTGGGCCGTTTTAATAAGCCATAAAGATTTTAACGGTTTTGCCCAATATTCAAAAGAATCTTGGATTGTCTTTATTAACCGTTCATAGTCAAGACTACTTTCTGGAATTGTTAGATCATATGATATTAAATAAATTTTCATGACTATAATTATTTTATACTCATTTCTTTTGACTTGCACTCTTTGAAGCAGACGCAGAACTCGATACTACTGATGATTCGATAACTTGGCCCGGTTTCTTTTCTTTAGGTTCTTTTTTTATTGGTAGCTTAGCATTAAATTCCTTATTTAAAAGTTCAGCCAATGTCTTGTAGATATTGGTAGTTTTAAAAGTTTTTTTTATATTTGAATCTAAATCCGAACCCTCTTCATTAAAATAATCCTTATCATTAGTGGAAATCAAAAATAAATAATTATCTAGGTTTTTCAGAAAATAATGACAACTCTCAATGATTAAACAGTCAGGTTGAATAGTATGGGCTATCAAAGGTTGAGCTTCATCTGCACGCACTAATATCTTTTTGTACGGTTTTTCTTCCGTTACAGCATACATATAAGATTCAACTATAATTTCATTATTTAATGGGATATCTTCCCGATTTTTATGCGAAAACAGTTTCTCTACTACGTCATTGAATTCCTTCTGATCTCTATTTTTTTCTTCTAAAATCTTATCTATTTCTTGATCAATCTCCTTTTTGGATTTTGAAGATTTTATGGTTGCGCTAGTTTTAATTTTGTCAAATTCAGAACTCAACTCTTTTTTCTTCTCATTAAATATCCTCTTATATTCTAACCTCACAATCTCTGGTAACAATAATTTAGCTTTATTATCATTCAGAAGATTTAGAAGTTTTTTAACTGGCTTCAAATCATAGTCCAAATCTTTAAATCCTGTTTCCAGTTGTTGGATAAAAATATTAGTATCAACCAAGATAAATTTTTGCTTCATATAATCCAAAACGGGGCAATTATCTCGCTTTGCTCAAAAAAGTCAAATTAAAATTTAGAATGTGATAAATTCCTTAATGTTTGCGCTGCAATTATTAAGCTTTCCATTTTCATCCGATATTCCAATCTGAGCATAGGTCTTATCAAGTATGAATTTCTTAAGCTTTTCATCCTTCATAAAATAATCTACGAATTCGCTGGTATCTAAATTAGTATTTTTCAGAGTTAATTCATTAAAATAACCTGCTTGTTTAAATCCAACCTCCTGTAAAATTCTCCCCATTGTTTCCCCGCTTCTTGTTGCAGAATAGGATGTATCATTGTAAGTAAATACAACGTCGCTTTTCCTACGAGCTGCGTTAACTAATAAATCATTTTTAACTAGTTTAGGCGATCCTGATTCTTCTCTCTTTTGGTTTATTAAATTAATAAATTCATCGATCTTAAATAATCCTTCCTTGCTTTGAGTAGCCCATATCTTTTTATAGTTAGATTGATCAGATAATGATAAATAAGAAATGATGTCTTTATTAGATACTAGGCCAAATTCTCTCGAGTCATTACTGTGCGATCTATTATCTCCCATTATGAGAACAAACCCTTTAGGAATATTTAAGTCTTCGCAAAAATTTTCTGACCAAGTAGAATTTTTTGCCAAAAGATATGGTTCATTGAGAGGAGAATTATTTAGATAAACTTTTCCATCTGCTAATCTAGCTTTGTCTCCGCCTATAGCAATAACTCTCTTTATGAATGCTGCAGGTTTTCCATCATGTAGTGTTTTAGCATTTTGGAAAACAACGATATCTTCTCTTTGTGGCTCATGATTTCCTAGAATTGACTTCATTAACCGAGTTCCTACAATTTCTTTATCTTTAAAAGTAGGAAGCATCGAATCTCCAACAACCTGGAAAGGTTTAAGAGGAAGTCCCAACTCAGGAAGTAAGAAATAGCCCGAAATATAAATTGTAAGCGCCCAAATAGGAAACAAAACTAATGATAAAAGGACATGAACTAATTTTTGCTTTTTACTACCCTTTGACCTTAAAGTGATAAAGATATGTGATAAAGGGAAAGTTAAAAATAATAAAATTTTCTTCACGATTCCGAGCAATAATCTCGCTTTTTCTTACAATTGTCAAATTTGACAGGGTTGATGATAAAGAGTATATATAGGCCATATTTATATGAAGCTTTCGCTTCAGAAATTATTCTTATATTCCCTCCTGGCATTGATTGCCGTTTCAGCTTTATATAAGTATTCAGAATGGCAATCGCTGAAATCACTATCTAATCTCTATAACGATGCTTGGACGCAAGAATTTACGTCTGTTGAAAAAGGATCAGCTCTAAACTCTAAGTTTTCGGGAATAACTAAGAAAGTTTTTGATAAAAACAGTACTTCCCAGATGTACCTGGATTCGTACAGTGATCTTAGCGGGACATTTAACCTTATTTCTTCTAATGAAGAAGACTACTCAAATCTTATAAACAATAATAACAACCGATACAAAAATCTCCCCGTATTTTTTCTCTTAGGCGATAGAGGAAACTTCATAAAAAAGCTTTCAAGTCTCCAACAACAATATTATTCTTATGAAATAAGTAATAGTGAAATAAATAATGCTGAATGGTGGTTGGATTTTAATATTTTAAGAGCTATAAGAGATATGGATCTCATCACTGAGTTCAACAAAAATACTTCATCTGATATAAAAACTACTGCTTCTAAGTATTTTTATACTCTTTCTCCGCTTAGTGACTATGAAGATAATAATTTCAAATGGGACCATGAAGAAGAGATAAAAAAATATTTTCCAAATGGTTTCTCTACACTAACCAACTACAAAAATTATTTATCAGATTTTTATTCTATGGTAAAAGATTTTGTGGCTGGAGATTACCAGTCTGCAAGTTATAAGTTCTCTGCATTAAAGGAAAGCTCTGTCGACTTAAATCCCGACTTTGGATCTCTATTTAAAGAAGAAAATGGTAAATATACCGAAAATGATAAAAATATAATAAAAATCGTGTCTGAGGAAGCAAAATTAATAAAAGATTTTAATAGTAAAAAGTTATACAAATACCCACTCTTACCAGATGTTAAGAGCTGGAAGGAAGATTTAGTGTTATGTCAAATGTACGATTTTAAATCAGGGCTTTATTACCTAAATTCGAATAACTATGTCTCTTCCGGTACTCCAACAGACTTACTAAGAGAACTTTCAACCATTTCTCCAGATACCCAAATGGTAGATAAGTTATTTGATATAAAAATTATGAAAATTTCAAATGACGATAAACAAATTGATTTTTACTGCCTCGATAAGTTAGGAGACCATAATTACCACTTTATAATTACTAAGTAATTACTCACCTGGCACATCGGTACTAAATAAATCTTTCGAACTTAATTGCTCCCCTCTTATTCTAGTCATAATATTATTAGCTATCTTTAACTGTCTGTCTGATGGCAAATAAGATAAACTTTCAAAAAATAGCTCTGTATCCTTATAAAAGTTCTCACCATACGCACTATTCAGATCTGCTTCCAAAGAGGCTTCATCTTTAGTAAAATAAATCCTTTGCAGTTCCGACTCTGGAATTTTTTTAACAACTTGGCCAATAATTTTGACGATCAAAGGATATCCTTGATTAACATTACTTCCCGTCTCCTTCGCTATAACCTTACGAGCAAAATATTCTGTTAATCCCTCTTCCCAGAAACCGTCATAAGACTTATCGCTGAATTGGAAGAAACGGTCCTTAGACACAAAACTTTGATAATGTAGATTTTCATGCACTAAAGTTTCTAGAAATTCATTAACACTACTTGGACTTGTTGAATCAAGTACAACTCTTATAGTATTGGGGTCTTCGAATATCCCTAGCTCTTCTGGCGTAGTATTCTTTTCTGCATCTACTGCATCTGCCCAATCCTTATAATTTTGATCAAGAGATTGAGCGCTAGACAATTCTCCCTGATCATATCCTATCCTATCATTCCAATCATTTATATTTTTCTGGAATTGAGCAATTGAGTCATCGTATTGAGATTTTATCGAATCACAATACGACTGAGAATAATATCTGTAGAAAGAACCTGTCCAGTAATCCCAATAACCGGCGTTCACGCAAGAGTTGTAATAGTAATCTTTATTTTGTTGAGCAGATTGGATTCCTTGCTGGTTATATGCAATTTTTTGCTTCGCAGTATTTATATCGGAATATAAGGAATTTATGTAATCTTCTATCTTTTGTATAATATCCTTTATCTTATTTACCTGATCATTTATCCGATCTTCGCGAAATGCTAAATATTCCTGTCTATTCAGAATAATTATTTTTGGGTCTTCTTTTAATTCACGGTTTTTAAAATAATCTTCTAAAAATAATCTCGCTATCACTGGGCTAATCGCATTAATCTGATCTTTATCTAATTGATTGATAACTAATGTGTTCTTAACAAAAAACAAAGGATAATTTGGAAGATCAATTGGAATGGTTAAAAACCTTGGAATATTTTGTTGGATTCTTAAAGAATAGAATTTTTTATCATCTGCCTGAGAAAATATTATGGCTAGAAGATTTTTACTATTAGATTCTACTCCTATTACTTTGGGGGCGCTTTTTAAAGTTTTCAATTTCTGGATAATTGCTTTATTATCGTGGATTATTCCTAAGGCTACCGGGGACCTAGCAGTAATAGAATATAAATTAACTTCAACTACTCCATATAAGAAAAGCGAGACGAGTGAGAAAATCATTCCAAAAACGAACAATAATAGCATGAGTTTTAATCTATTAGCAGGTTTAAATCTAAAATTTCTCCTAGCTATTTGGGAGAAAAGGAAAAAAACAATAAGAAAAATTACTATATCTATAAAGAAAAAGCTTTTAGTTAATTCAATTTGAGAAATATAATATTCAATAATTGGATTTTTAGCTCCTGGAATGGTAACTAAGAAAAACCTACCAAGGATCGTGAAATATATGAGGAAAATGAAGAATATAATCAAAAGAATTGGCTTGCTGTTCTTAAAAGAGGATTTAGAAAGTTTTATGCTAGCCAAGCTTTCTTTTCTTTGTTTTAATTTAAAACTCTCTTTAATATCATTTAAATTAAACTTTCTGATAAAAATTATCCTATTTTCTGTTTTAGGAAAAAGAAGCGAAAGAAAAAAAATTAAAGAAATTACCGCAATAATTGCGTAGAAGCTATCGCCATAAATTCTGTAAAAATAGAACAATACAAGGGGAACAACAAATGAAATTAAATAAAGATTTTTAAGAGGAAGGAATAATTTATCCTTGTTAAAATTTTTGACTCGATCCTTAGCCTCTTTTAGGAATTTCCCTGGTTTGAAGCCTTTCATTATGGAATAAATACAGCATAGTAATACTCCTACAATTAATTATTGTCAAATACCGTAAGAAGAGCAATTGAGGTTGGAACAAAGTTTATCTCGCTTCGCTCGAAAAAATCAATTACAACCATTGAGCAACTCCCCCATGATGAGAACATGTTCCGCGACGATGCTGACTAAAACTATATGTTCCATCCCGACAAATTGCGGATGCACCATTCGGAACTGTATCCAATCCAGAATCAGGTGTTGGTGTCGGGACAACAATTACAGAAGTTGGCAATGGTGTCGGAGTTGGAGCAATTGTCGAAGCGGGCAAAGTCGCGCTATTATTACCTCCTAGACTATTTAGGAAAAGTAAAAATAAAATAATTCCCCCCGCGATTAAGAGTAGTTTCTTCATTAATGCCTGTATACTCTCACTAAGCTAATAAGTCAAATACTGTATAATCGGGGGGGATGAAACAGATAAGGTTTACACAAAAAGGTTTTGAAGAGCTCAAGAAAAAATACGAAGAACTCAAAAACGCCAGGCCTCCTGCTGTTTTGGATTTAAAAAAGGCACGGGACATGGGAGACCTTTCCGAAAACGGCTATTATAAATCGGCCCGCTCAAAACTTTCGCAAATCGACCACACACTTCGCAATCTCCTTTTCCAAATAAAGGGTGCTTCCGTTGTTGTACACACGAATAAAGATTTTATTGGAATTGGGTCCAAGGTAATTCTTCGAAACAAAGAAAAAGAGTTAGCAATAGAACTAGTCGGAGATATGGAATCGGACCCTGCAAAGAAAAAGATTTCCCTCCTTTCGCCGATTGGCAGAGCCCTCGAAGGAAAAAAAGCGGGAGACAAAATAGAAATCCAAACACCCCAGGGAAAAAACTTCTACGTTATTATCAAAGTCTCCTAATTATTTGTTGAGGGTTATTTGTGGATATCAAAACCAATGACTGCGGTTTTTCCGCCCAGATTTCTCTCCGTTACTTCAACAGTTAACGCCTGCGGGCCTTTATTGCAATCCTCGACAACAGAAATAGTGACCGTTTTTACTTCGTTTTGGGAATCTTCGGAAACTTTCCCAATTACACCAACCTGGCATCCTTGATTTATGGTTTTTCCAACAGTTTCCGCAAGCCCCGGAAAACCTAATTCTCCCACTCTTTTTTCGTCAGCTGCAAAAACCATTTGCGTAAAGGAAAGCGCCATTTTTTCGTCTTCGGTTTTGACAGGAAAATCGGGAAGGTAAATTTCTCGAGCGGCAATTTGGGCTGATTCACGAGAAGGCGCGAGGGTAGGCATACCAAACGAGCTTGGCTCCGGAGTCGGGGTCGAAGCTTGTTTTGAGCTAAAAGAATCACACGCTCCTCCCAGCAATAAAGCCGACGCAATGGAGATTTCTTTTAACATAAGCGGTGATTATACGGTAAGCCCACCTGGAATGCAATTGAGGCTGTTATATATTGTATACTTAGGGTATGACCGCAAGAGAATTGTTGGATATATATCTATCTTTTTTCGAAAAGAGAGGGCATAAGAGAATAGAGAATTCCTCTCTTGTCCCACAAAACGATCCTACTACCCTTTTTACTTCCTCGGGAATGCAGCCTTTGGTCAAATATCTTCTGGGTGAACCATATGAGGGAGGACTAAAGAGGCTTGTTAATGTACAAAATTGTTTTCGCGCGCAGGATATAGATGAAGTCGGAGACAACCGCCACACAACATTTTTTAGAATGCTGGGAAATTGGAGCTTGGGAGATTACTTTAAGGGCGAACAAATCCCTTGGTTTTGGGAATTTTTGGTGGAAGAGTTAAAGCTTGATCCAAATAGACTATATGTAAGCTGTTTTGAAGGCTACAAAAATATTCCGAAAGACGAAGAATCCGCAAGCATTTGGAGGGAACTGTTTACAAAAAAAGGAGTGAACCCGGAGGGAAGAATTTTTTACTGCGGAGTAAATGAAAACTGGTGGTCAAGAAGCGGAACTCCGGACGAAATGCCCAGTGGTGAACCCGGAGGCCCGGACACCGAAGTGTATTTTGACTTTGAACCAACAAAGGGTAAAGTTCAAAACCTTGAACAAGAAGTCGAAGCAGGAAGATTACTTGAAATCGGAAATTCCGTCTTTATGACGTATCAAAAAAAGAATAATGAGTTTGTAGAATTAGAACAAAAAAATGTAGATTTCGGAGGAGGTCTGGAAAGACTTTTGGCGGCAGTCGAGCTAAAAGAAAATATTTTTGACACTTCCCTTCTTAAACCTATTATTGAATTAATCGGCAGTGACAAAAACGCGAGAATCGCATGCGACCACCTGGTTGCCTCGGTTTTTCTTGCAAACGATAAAGTCGTTCCTTCGAATAAAGAACAAGGATATATTTTAAGGCGTTTGATAAGAAGAGCGGTCGATAATTTAAAAGGTGAGATTGAACCCGTAATTAATAAAATTGTTGAACAATATAAAGACACCGACCCCGTGTTGGTCGAAAATTATGAACACATCAAAGGTGTGATCCTGGAGGAAGTCGGAAAGTATAACCACGCAGTAAGCGAAGCAAAAAAGTTTATCGAGAAAAAATACAAAAGAGTCGGAGACAACTTGGAAATTTCCGCGGAGGACGCATTTAACCTTTATTCTTCCCATGGTTTATCGCCTACTCAGGTAAGAAGCCTGGGATTAGTTTTTGACGAACAGGAACTTGCAGAATTGATTAAAAAACATCAGAATATCTCTAGAATTGGCGGAGAAAAGAGGTTCAAGAAATCGTGAAACTACCTTTTTTAAAAGAAAAAGAAAAACCTCAATATTATCTTTCACTTATCTTTAGAAGCGACAAGATCGAGACCTTTGTTTTTGAGCAGGACGGAAAAGTTCTAAAAATAATAAACGAGCAGGAAGAATATTTTCCCGAACACTTGGATAAAACTTCATTTGAAGAACTTTTAGAAATCTGCGACAAGCTAATCACCCAAGCCGAAGATGAATTGAATTTAGGAGATGAACTATCAAGAACAATTTACGGGCTGAAGGATTCCTGGACTGCGGATGGAAAAATTAAAAAAGAATATTTGGATGTCCTAAAAAAACTCTCGGATAGTTTGGGCCTTACTCCGATAGGATTTTTAACGATTCCTGAGGCAGTGGTTGCATTCCTCCACAAAGAGGAAGGCGCTCCTCCTTCTGCGATTTTAGTTGACGCCGGACAAAATAATCTTACGGTTTCTCTCGTTAGGGCAGGAAAAGTGATCGAGCAAAAAACTTCCGAAATCCACCAGTCGCCGGTCTTTACCGTCGACACGCTTTTGAAACACTTTGAAACGGCGGAAATTCTTCCTTCAAAAATCGTAATCCTAAACGACGAAGAAATGGTCCAGGAATTTATAGGCCACCAATGGAGTAAAAGCCTTCCTTTCTTGCACCTTCCGCAAATTGTTAGTCTCCCAAGAGGCGCAATGGGAAGAGCGTTTGCTTTGGGAATCGCAGACCAAATGGGAGCGGAGGTTCAGTCTTTTGAGACTGAACCGGGTTCACTTTCGAGCGAAGCATCGACAAGTGTGGAATCAACTCCAACCGGCCCGGAACAACCGGTTATTCAACACCACGTCGAACCCGGAGAAGCAATTCCCTCTTTTGAACAAATAACTCCCGAAACTTTCGGTTTTTTAAAAGGCAAAGACGTAGCTTTGGAGGAAACTGCAAAAGAGATCCAGGAAATTCCGGAAGACGTAAAAATGGCAAGCGAGCGAAAAATCGCAGTTCCCGCGATGGCGTTTACAGTCGGAACCGCACTCAAAAGTTCTTTTACAAAAATGATTACGGATTGGAAAAAGGTTCCAATAAGGTCGTGGTTTAACCGGATTCCCCAAGGGTCAAGAGGGCTCGTTGGGATAATCGCGGTTTTGGCAGTTTTACTTTTGACAACTCTTTATTATTTCCTATTTCTTAAGGCAAACGTCGATATCCACGTCAACCCGACAACAATCGACAAATCACAGGATATAACTTTTTCGACTTCTTCGGACTTTAAGAACAATATTATAAAAGGAGATTTGCAAGGAGTTTCGGAAGACGGACAGATAAGTGCCGACGTAACTGGCAAAAAAGAAACGGGAGACAAAGCAAAAGGATCAGTCACTGTCTTTAATTTCGCCTCAACTCCCATAACTTTATCCTCTTCAACAACGCTTACATCTTCGACAAGCGCAAAACTTCAATATTTAACCAATGACCCAGTGACTGTACCAGGCCATGGAGACACTTCGCCGGGAACTGTAAGCGTGAACATAACAGCTTCAACTTTTGGAACCGAATACAATCTTCCATCCGGTACTAAATTTTCGATAGGTTCAAACTCGGATATTCTTGCCAAAAACGACAACGCCTTCTCCGGCGGAACTAAAAAAGAAATAACAGCGGTATCAAAAGACGACTTAAATAACCTCGCGAGTGCCCTTATAAAACAAATGGAAGACAAAGCAACGAGCGATATCAAGACAAAACTTTCTATCGATAAAGATCCGTTACCAAACTTTGTAGAAGAAAATCTCGATAAGAAAAACTTCGATAAAAACGAAGGAGATGAGGCAAGTAAATTAAACCTATCGGGAACGGTTACCTACAAAACAATAGTCTACAACCACAAGGAAATGCTTGAGTTTATAAATAGTATCTTTGGGGTTGCCCAAACTGTCGACGAAGAAGACCTTACAATTTCTTTTGAAAACATAAAAGAAAAAACAAACGGAGACGTAACCGCAACGCTAAAAATAAAAGCAAAGATTCTTCCCAAAATTGACCTTAACGATGCGGCAAAACAAGTCTCTGGTAAATCTTTTGAAAAAGCCCAGGAAATTCTAGGAAAACTTCCGCAGGTTTCCGGAGTGACTATAAAATTCTCCCCCAACTTTCCTTTCCCAAAGAATCTGCCCCGAATATTCCAAAACATCAGGATAAGGATTCTGCCGAATGGTTAAGGTATATAAAAAAAGCGCAAATTCCCTTAAAAAATTGGTTCGTCTTTTAGGAATTGTCCTTCTTTTCTCCGGGGTTTTAATGACGCTTTATACATTTCTCCCTATTCTTTCATGGCAAATTTATTTTGCCCCCGTTTTTGCATCCCAAAGTCTTTCGACCCCGATTCCAAAACTTTCGGTAGTCGACCAAAGGCAAATCGGAAGCCTGTTTAATTCCGCAGCGCTAAATTTATCGCGAGATTACACAAATGCCGCCAACTGGTACCCTACGTCTAACTTAGGGAGAAATAAAAATAAAGCGATTCAAAGTTACAAACTCTCGATTCCCAAACTAAACATAATCGACGCGACGGTTTCAACAACCGATAACGACCTTTCTTCACACCTGGTTAATTTTCAGGGGACATCGGTTCCGCCTGAGAAAGGAAACAGCGTAATTTTCGGCCATTCGACTCTCCCCCAGCTTTTTGATCCCAAAAACTACAAAACAATTTTTGCCAACGCTTATAAACTCCAGGTTGGAGACGAAGTTTTTGTAAACCTTCCGAATATAAGCTACAAATATAGAATCATGAATATTACAATCGTGGAACCTGATGACACTTCGGTTTTAGAGCAAAACTACAACGACTCTTACTTAACTTTGATAACATGTACACCTCCCGGGACAATTTGGAAAAGGCTTGTGATCAAAGCAAAACTTGAGGCAATCTAATGACAGAAGAAAGAAACATCGCGCTTGAGGCGATAAGAAAAAAATTACTAGGAAAAAAACTAACCTACAAAGAGATTTATTCCATAATGGACGAGATCAGTAATTCCAAATTTGGCGACGTCCTAACAACCTATTTTGCCGCTTCCGGTTATTCCAAAGGATTTACAAACGAAGAGTTATATTTTTTAACCAAAGCGATGGTTGAGACCGGAGAAAGACTGCATTTTTCAGGTGTTGT
>DASRFS010000005.1:0-4069 GCA_035651435.1 Patescibacteria group bacterium
TTACCCGGACGGTGTAAAATTGGAAGCCGCTGCAGTAGCCGGACCTGCCGGGCCACAAGTTATATCAAATCAAACATCGGGAACAACGCAACCAGTTCAAAACACAGATCCTAAAGTATAAACTATGCTTTTTGATACAAATAAGTTATTAACAATCGCAGTCGAGGGCGGATCCCTAATAAGCGTCTTTGCTGCCGTTATCGCAGGCCTTGTTATGGCACAGGTTACAAAAAAATTCGGTACGGGGATTTTGGCTTCCGGTTTTAAGTCGATCTCAATCGGCGTACTATTTATAGCCATGGGAATCCTAATCGATGCGGTTGAATCCTACATACAGGTTTCGGGAGGATTTGAGATCTCGACAATAATAGTCTTGGTTAAAGAGGCTTTCTTCGTAATCGGAACCTACATAATAGTAATCGGAAGCAAAAAGACCGGAGATAAACTGGAATCGCTAACTAAATGATATGGATCTTCCTGCCTCTTTAGCCCTCGCCACGATTTTTGGCATTTTGGCAATCGCAATTTCCATAAAAGAAGAGAGGCTTCGAAAGGCCGTCAAAATCCAAACTCAGGAACAGAAGCAAAAGCTTTTTCAAATCCAAATTTTAAAAGAAATCCAAGACAGAATCGGATATTCGCTGGATATAGAGGAAATTATCGATGTTCTAACAGGAAGTCTAAAGCACCTTTTCCCCTACTCGACCGCCTCCTCAATGGTTATTAAAGAAGACAGGATAGTTTTTAAAACTTATATCGAAGAAAGAGTATCGCACCAATTTGTCCAGAGTGTAAAGCAAAGTATGATGGCTTCTTTGCAGGCGCTCCTGCCTGCGCAGGCAGGCCTTCCCACTCTCCCTAAAAAAATTGAGGATGTTGTGACCGGAGCACCGTTTAATGATATTAACGTAAGCTCCTTTTCTTCTTTTTTTCATATTCCTCTGGTTGTAAATAACAAAGTTGTCGGAATAATCAATATCTCTTCGACTCAAAAAAATTTATATAAAGAAAGCGAAATGACCATTCTTTATCAGATAACCGAACAGGCATCAAACGCCTTAACACGCCTACAGCAGGTTCTTGAAACAGAAAAAGGCAAGTTAACCTCGATGATTGCGTCTTTAGCCGACGGAGTCTTTATGCTCGACAACGAAAAAAGGATTTTGATCATAAATGACGCGGCAAAAAGGTTTTTGCAAGTAAGCTCAACTCCCACTTTTTTTGACGTGCTGAATGCTTTCCCCCGAGAATATGACCTAGGCGGAAGAATTGAAAAAGTCGGGATCACAAAACTTCCTGTCCAGGAACAGGAAGCACAAATCGGTAACAAAATCTTCCAAATTTTTATAACTCCGGTTCTTTCTCCCGAGCTTTCCAAAACTTTGGGAGTAGCAGTTCTTTTACACGACATAACCTTGGAGAGAAATCTTGCAAAAGAAAAAGAAGATTTCACAAATATGATGGTGCACGAACTTCGCGCGCCGTTAACAGCTATAAAAGACTCTGCAGAACTTATGACGGAGAAAAAATTGGAGCCAAGCGAATATAACCAACTCCTTTCGATAATAAATTCGCAGGCTAAATTACTTTTGGAGCAAGTAACAGATGTTCTTGATGCCTCTAAAATTGAGGCTGGAAGGTTAGTTTTGAGCCGCCAGCAAGCTAATCTTTCCGAAATAATCCAATCCGTCTATAAAATTTTCCAGCCCGTTGCCCAAAAAAAGAACATTACCGTTTCAACCCAAATCCAAAGCCTTCCTCCCCTTCTTATCGATAGGATAAGAATTAATCAAGTACTAAATAATTTAATTTCTAACAGCATCAAGTTTACAAATGATGGCGGAAAGATAAAAATCGCAGCCTTGCAAAAGGGAAATTCGGTTGAGGTTAGCGTTTCCGATACGGGAATTGGAATTCCTCTTGATAAGCAAAGGGATATCTTTAGTAAATTCTATCAAGTCGGAGGAGTCGAACATAAGGATGGGACAGGACTGGGACTTTTTATTGTTAAAGGAATAATCGAGGCTCATAAAGGAAGCGTGACTCTAAACTCCGAAGAAGGAAAAGGAACAACTATTTCTTTCACAATACCAATTACTTCTGCCCAACCTTTCCAGGTCCCAAATTTTCGAACCTTGAACTAAACGGCTTTCTTATAGGATGCCTGGTATGTTGATTTTATCTTTTCAAAATCCGGATTTTCGAAATGTTCTTTAATAAACGCCATGGTTTCTTTTGGATCTTGCGTATTAATAAAAACGTTTGTTCCTATTTCGAACCCTCCCAAAGATTTTTGTCTTGGAATAATCCTTAGATACCAATTTTCACCGGGATAAATATAGAAATTGTAGGGAAACTCATTCCCGTGTCGCGTATCAAGAATCTTAATAACTTTTGTAATTGAACTTGATAAGTCGGCAATTTCTTCGTCAGTAACATCTCCGAACTTTTTATCCTCTTTTGAAGCAATCCAGACCTCGTCCGGCCAGTCCGAAGTCAAGGGACAGAAGATATTAAAGTTTGTAGTTTGAACTATTTCAGCAGTATTTTGATCGGGTTCTTGTGGCGGCTGAATTTCAAGTTTTACGTCATTGGGAACAACTGCTATTTGGCTATGGGGGTGTGGAAGACTTTCTCCTCCCCCCTCTCCCCTGTTGTGGAAAATGTAAACCTGTCCTTTGTCCTGGTGGGTCTGAAATCTTTGCCTATAAGTTTTAAAAATAAGTTCTGTTTCTTCGCTATCCAACTCCCCAAAATTTTTATGATGATCTTGTGAATGTATTACTATTTCGTGAATCGGAGCAAAAGGAAATTTATTTGGGATAACCCTAACCTTCCAATTTGAATCGGGATAAATTCCTCCTACTCTAAAAACTTCCTCTTCATCTTTCTCTCTCCCGGGACAAAATGGGCACGAAATGTTTGAATCTTTTGCAATGTCAGGCCTCGCTGCTCTTCTTGGGGCAGAGATCACGGATTTCCCCGAAGGTTGTTTTAAGAATTTAAAATCACTCATACTTTTATTAAAGCATCAAAAAGTTAAAAGATCTAGAACTAGAAGCAACTGCAACCGTAGAGGACACTCCTAAAGATAATATTTGCAATACAGATAGGTAAAAATCGCGGCAGTCCAGGAAAAATTAGGAAACCCCGCCGGATTACCATTTTGGGAATTGTAACATTCAAAAAAACCTTTTTTCTTAATTAAATCTAAAGTTTTTTTGAGAAGCTCCTTTTGAATTTTATTTTGTGAAGTTAATCCCTCAATTAAAAGCATGTTTATAATAGGCCATAAAGGACCTCTCCAGTATCTAAAACTGTCAAAATTTGAACTGTCCAGGGAAGTTGAAGGGACTGGAAACTTGCTCCAAAACCTTTTCCTGTCTTTGAGTATTCTCATTAAAATTTTAAACTGCTCTTCATCTATTCCACCGGCAATAATTGGAGCAAAAAGCGCAATTGTCTCTTCTTTTGGGTCAAAAGATTTTTTGATCGCTCGTCTTGTCTGTTCTGCCATAATCTTAAATTTTTTGGCTTTGATTTTGTCTCCCGTTAACATGAAAAGATCTGATAATGCCAAATTGGAAGCAGCCCAAATCGAGCTAAAAAAGGTGTCTTTTATTGCAAAAGGCGAATCTGCAACAATCTTTCTGTAATTCCAGCCCAAATTTCTATACAAAAAGATTAGGTATATATATCTGTAATAGTCTTCCATGAGAGGACGTGTGGTCTTTTCTCCAATTTTTATATCAGTTCTGAACCTGCGAACGATTTGGATAACTTCTTTGGGAATATCCTTTAAATCTATCTCCAAAAGATATTTGTCAAATCTTGGCGAATTATCAGTTCCCGATTCCCAGGGATGAATAATAGTCAGAAGACCACTTCCTTCACCATCGCGATATTTTTTTAGATAATTATGATATTTATCGAGTTTAGGAAGCATTTCTTCCAAAAATTTTTGAGCTTTTCCCCTATTTTTAGCTGTTTTGTAGATATGCAAAATACTTATAGCTAAAAGAGGGGGCTGAGTGATTCCAGAAGAAAAACCGAATTTATCTGTTCCCCA
>DASRFS010000006.1:0-20023 GCA_035651435.1 Patescibacteria group bacterium
CCACCGGATATCGATTTGGACTTTGCTGACAATAGAAGAGACGAAGTAATAGCTTATATTACCGAGAAATACGGCAAGGATAAGGTTGCGCAAATAATAACCTTTGGAACAATGGAAGCAAGAGGATCTGTAAGAGATACTGGGCGGGCTCTGGGCATGCCGTATTCTGCTCCCGATAGAATTTCCAAAATGATACCCCCTGGTTGGCAAGGTCATGCAATGACAATCGAAAAGGCAATGGAACAGAACCCAGAGCTTAGGATAGTTTATAACAGCGAGCCGGAAACTAAAAAACTCCTTGACCTTGCAAAAAAACTGGAAGGAGTGGCAAGACACGCTTCCGTGCACGCGGCGGGTGTCGTTATCGCGGATAAACCACTCACGGAGTATACTCCGCTTCAGAAGGAAACTAACGGAGAAAAGGTAATTACCCAGTACGATATGTACTCCATAGGAGAAGACGGTGTCGGTTTACTAAAAATGGATATCTTGGGGCTTAGAAACCTCACAATTATCCAAGAAGCTCTTAGATTCATAAATGAAAATAGGGAGGTTAAAGTAGATTTTTCAAAAATTTCTTTTGAAGACCCCAGAACCTACGAACTTTTGGCTTCTGGAGAAACTACCGGAATCTTCCAGCTCGAGTCTGCCGGAATGAGAAGATATATTAAGGAATTAAAACCAACCGCAATTTTTGACCTCCAGGCAATGGTTGCCTTATACAGACCAGGCCCCATGGCAAATATTCCTGAATTTATTAAGAGAAAACACAACCCGTCCGCAATCTCCTTCCCCGACGAAAGGCTAAGGGAAATTCTAAAAGAATCTTATGGAATTATAACCTTCCAGGACGATCTTCTTCTAACCGCCATCCATCTTGCAGGGTATTCTTGGCTTGAAGCGGATAAATTAAGAAAAGCAGTCGGGAAGAAGATACCGTCGGAGATGAAAAAACAACACGATAAGTTTATCGAGGGCTGCATAAAAAACGGAATCAGCAAAGAAAGGGCGGAAACTATATGGCTTTTATTTGAACCCTTTGCCGGCTACGGATTTGGTAAAGCGCACGCCGCCTGCTATGCAACAATAGCCTTTAGAACCGCATATCTTAAGGCTCATTTCCCTGTTGAATTCATGACAGCTCTTTTAACTGCGGAATCCAGGGGAAGTTCGGGACCTGTTAAAAATGAGAAAATCGCGCAGGGAGTCGCTGAATGCAAAAGACTTAACATACCCGTTCTCCCTCCGGACATCAATAAATCAGAGAGTGACTTTAACATTGAAGGCAAAATCGGAATAAGGTTTGGTCTCTCTGCTATTAAGAATGTTGGTGATGCCGCAATAGGAACAATTCTTCTAGCACGAAAGAAAGGGCCTTTTAAGAGTATTGAAGATTTTTGCAATCGGGTTGAATTATCCGCTGTTAACAAAAAAACAATGGAAAGTCTTATAAAATCAGGGGCGATGGATGAATTCGGCAAAAGAACAACTCTTCTTATGACTTATCCTGAGATTGTAGATAAAGTTCACAAGAGCAAAAAAGCTAAAAGCGAAGGTCAAACTTCTCTTTTTGGTGAAGCTCAGGAACAAAATGTTAAAAATTCTGCAAGTCCCGATATTACCGACTTTTCCGATGATGAAAAACTTGCGTTTGAAAAAGAATTTTTGGGTTTTTATCTAACCGCCCACCCGCAAATGGATAATTTATTGCAAATTAAACCTTACGTTTCTCACCAGATCGATTTACTTGAAGAGCAGCTTGAAGGAACACGAGTTATAGTTGGTGGCCTCATAGATAACATGAGAAGAATTTTTACAAAGAAGAATGGCAGTGAAATGGCATTTATTACGATTAGCGATGAAAGAGGACTTACGGTGGAGTGCATCGTTTTTCCTAAAATTTTTGAGCAGTATAAAAATTTTCTTGTCAGGGACACCGTTGTGTTAATCAATGGAAAAATCGATACAAAAAATGAAAGGCCAATTATTATTGTCGAAAAAATCGCTGAACCTCAAAAATTGTCTTCTTGACGGTTTAGCCTCGAACTTATAAAATAAACATAGCTTGTAAAAGCGAGCTTTCTAAAAAGATGGTCTCACTAACAGCAGAACCGATTTTCCATTACGGATCGATAACCATAACGAATACTCTTTTGGATGCCGTTTTTGTCGATCTTGTATTATTCGCTCTTATTATAGTAACGTCTCTAACATTCAAACTTATACCCACTTTTTTTCAAAATATTATTGAACTAGTGATTCAAACCTTCTACGACCTTACGGAGCAAATAGCCGGGGAAAGAACTAAAAAAATCTTCCCCTTTTTTATGAGTTTTTTTATATTTATTCTGATTGCAAATTGGAGCGAATTAATTCCCGGATTTTCGAGCTTTGGAATAAAACATGGAAAGGAAGTCGTTCCACTTTTTAGAAGTTTAACCAGCGATTTGAATGCGACTCTCGCCCTGGCAATAATTTCCGCAGTTGCCACCCACATAATGAGCATTAGTACGTTAGGAATAAAAGAATACGTATCAAGATATATTTCCAAGAACCCAATAAATTTATTTGTTGGCATGCTTGAAATAATAGGAGAATTCACGAAAATAGTCTCTTTGTCTTTCCGACTTTTCGGAAATGTTTTTGCTGGCGGAGTAGTTCTCGGAATAATTTCAGGAATATCGGCCCTTTTTGTTCCCATTCCTTTCTTTCTGCTGGAAATAATTGTAGGATTAGTTCAGGCTCTAATTTTTGCAATGCTAACAATGGTTTTTATGTCTATACTAACTACCCCACATAACGCTGAAGCGCATGTGAAGGAAAGGCACGTTTCGAGGAGGTGATAATTTTATGAATTTCTCTGTATCTGGTGGTTTAATTGTCGCAATTGGTGGGCTTGGTCCTGCTCTTGGTATTGGTCTTATCGGAGCAAAGGCAATGGAGGCAATTGGTCGAAATCCCGAGGCAACTGGAAGAATTCTTCCGGCAATGCTTTTGGGCATGGCTTTTGCTGAAGCTATCGCAATTTACTCGTTGATTTTGGCATTTATTAAATAATAATTTATGGAGATCGCTAAAAGCTTCGGGTTGGACCCATTTCTTTTTGGTGCCCAACTTATAAACTTTTTAATCGTTTTCTATCTTTTAAAAAGGTTTCTTTATAAACCGGTGCTAACTCTTTTGAAGAAAAGACAAAATACCATAGAAGAGGGATTGAGGCAGGCACAGGAGGGGAAAGAACTTTTTGAAAAAGCCGTCGAGAAAGAGAAAGAAATTTTGAGAAAAGCTCAAGAAACCGCCAGAGAGACTATTGCAAATGCAAAGGAACAGGCAAACCAGGTTTCCTTGCAAATCGAACAAAATTCAAAGAGGCAGGCAGAAAGAATCCTAATCGAGGCAAAACAACAGATAGACCTTGAAACCAAAGAGGCAGAAAAAAGAATTACGGTTAGAATAAGCGAACTTTCTGTAGATTTTTTGAGCCGTGCTTTAAAAGACTTATTTTCAGAAAAAGAACAGAAAGAAGTATTGGAAAAGGCGCTTAAGGAACTTAAGACCAATTGATTATGAAGAAGAAAGATATAAAAAAATTAGCACTTTTAAGCTTTACCCAAGAAAATATTAACCCGAAAAAAGTGAAGAAATTAGTAAGCCTTATGACAAGAAAGGAACTTAGACAATATGTTAAGTTTCTGAATTTAATTGACTCCGAAAGAAAAATCAAAATCTTTGTTCCAAGTCTGGAAAATATTAAATCTGGCGAGCTTACAAAAAGCATAAGTAAAATTTTCCCCAACAAAAGAGTTCTCCTTAAAGAGGATCCTAACCTATTACTTGGTGTTAGAATTTTAAATAAAGATATTCTTTATGACTATAACTTAAAAAATACATTTATCGAGATGAAAGAATTCATTAAAAACGTATGATTAGTAACGAAGAAATAATAAAGGAGTTACAAAATAATTTATCAAGCTTTAACCAAAGCTCTAAATCAAAAAATATCGGTAAGGTCGAGAGGAATACTGACGGTGTTATTGTTGCATCGGGGCTATCACAGGCATCCATGGGAGAAATGGTTTACTTTGAAGATAAATCTGTAGGAGTTATCTTGAATTTGGACGAAGATAACGTCTCCATAATCCTGCTTTCTTCGGGAGATAACATAAGAGAAGGAGACGAAGTCAGAACAACCGGAAGAATATTGGAAGTAAATGCGTCCGAGGATCTATTGGGAAGGACTGTTAATCCTCTGGGAGAACCTTTAGATGGAAAACCTAGAATAAAAAGAGGCAAAAACATGCCTCTTGAGAAAATCGCAGCGGGAGTTGTAGAAAGGGAACCGGTCAATACTCCTCTTAAAACGGGAATAAAGGCGATCGACTCGATGATTCCTATCGGAAGAGGACAAAGAGAGTTAATAATTGGAGACCGAGGACTGGGTAAGACAGCTATTGCGATTGATACGATAATTAACCAAAAACAGGACAAAGCGCATAGGCTCGTTACTTGTGTTTATGTCGCAATAGGGCAAAAACAAAGTACTATTGCCCAAATTGTCGAAAAATTAAGGGAAAAAGGAGCCTTAGATTATACAATAGTAGTTGTAGCTTCGGCGTCTGACCAAGCCAGCCTCCAATACCTTGCACCCTTTGCCGGTTGTGCAATCGCCGAGTACTTTATGGAAAAGGGGCATGATGTTTTAATCGTTTACGACGATTTAACAAAGCATGCCTGGGCCTATAGGCAACTATCTTTAGTCTTGAGAAGACCTGCGGGAAGAGAAGCCTATCCTGGAGATATTTTTTACCTCCACAGTAGACTCTTAGAAAGAGCTGTCAAAATGAACAAAGTAAATGGAGGAGGATCAATTACTGCTCTGCCAATTATAGAGACACAGGCAAACGATATCTCTGCATATATTCCTACAAACGTGATTTCGATAACCGACGGACAAATTTACCTTCAAGGGGATCTCTTTAACGCAGGGCTTAGACCTGCTATAAACGCGGGCAACTCTGTTTCAAGGGTTGGTGGATCCGCCCTAACCGGCGCAATGAAGTCCGTTGCCGGAAAAATGAGACTAGAACTTGCACAATATAAGGATTTGGCCGCTTTTGCACAATTTGGCAGCGATCTAGACCCGGCGACGGCTGCGCAGCTTGAAAGAGGAAAAAGGACAACAGAGATATTAAAACAACCCCAATACGAGCCCCTACCGGAAGCATTTGAGTTTTTAAGTATCTGGATGGTAACAAATGGAAAAATGGATGACGTCCCCGTATCGGAGATTACAAGATTTGAAAGAGAATTCCAAGATTTTGTTAGGATGAAGCACCAGAAGCTTTTGACAACTCTCTCTAAGGGAGAAAAACCCAGCGAGGAAACTATAAAGCAGATAGAAAAAGCTGTATCGGATTTTAAGAAAACTTTTTCGGCATAAAAATATATGGCAAATTTATTAATATTAAAGAGGAGAATTCAAACGGCTCAAAATGTTTCTAAAACAACACGAGCCCTCCAGATGATCTCTGCCTCAAAACTCAAGAGAGCGCAAGAAGCGGCTCTTATGGGAAGACCCTACGTTGAGAAACTGACAGACGTCGCACAAAGTGTTGCTTTAGGAGTCGAAAAAGAAAACTCCCATAAGTATATGAAGCAAAACGGTTCAGATAAAAATTTGGTCGTTGTTATATCACCGGACAAGGGTCTTTGCGGCAGCCTGGTTACCAATTTATCAAGAGAAATTATACTGAATACCCAAAAGGATTCCTCTTTTGTTACGTTTGGGCGAAAAGTGGAATTAAATTTGGCAAAACTTGGAAAAGAAATTATTGCCGCCTTCCCTTTTGGCACTACACTCCCCTCTTTTGATGTTGTCTACCCCATTGTTAATTTAATTGACGAGAATTATCTGAATAATAAAGTAGGAAACGTATCTATCCTTTATACTAATTTCCAAAGCGTCTTTACGCAAAAGGCCATAATTAAAACCCTATTGCCCATTCAATTACCCAGAGAGGATAAAAAAGAGGAAAATATGCTTTTTGAGCCGGATCTTATATCTCTTCTTCCATCCATATTGAGACATTTTATTGAAATGAGTATTTATCAATCGATCCTTGAGTCTTATGCATCCGAACAATCGGCAAGAATGATTGCAATGAAAAACGCCACAGATAACGCAAACGACATAATTAAAGAATTAAAATTGGATTACAATAAAGGACGACAAGAGAAAATTACAAACGAAATACTAGACATAGGAGGTGCAACTTTCGCATTACAAAATGAAGAGTAAACAGAGTAGAAAAGGATTTGTTGTACGAGTTCAGGGACCAGTTGTTGACGTGCATTTCCCCGAGGGCACCCCATTAGTTAACGAGGCTTTGGAAGTTCAGACTGGAAAAACCAAACTAACGCTTGAAGTAGCATTTCTTCTTGGAGATAAAGAAGTAAGATCCCTTGCCTTAGGACCAACAGACGGTCTATCAAGGGGCATGGAAGTGAAAAGGACCCATTCCCCTATCAAAGTCCCTGTCGGCCCGAAAACTCTGGGAAGGATTTTCAATGTTCTTGGTAAACCGATCGACGGAGAGACTTTTGACACCCAGGGAGTTAATTTCGACGCCATTCATAAAGATGCCCCCAAACTCACCGAACAAGAAACCAAGCCGCAGATTCTCGAAACCGGAATTAAGGTTATAGACCTTATTGCTCCTTTTACAAAAGGTGGAAAAACAGCCGTTTTTGGAGCAGCGGGGGTTGGTAAAACCGTTATCGTTAAGGAACTTATTCGAAATATCGCTATAGAACACAAAGGACATTCTGTTTTTGCGGGAGTCGGAGAAAGAACAAGGGAAGGAAATGATTTATGGCTTGAAATGAAAGAGGCAAAAGTTTTGGATAAGACCGTTATGGTCTTTGGACAAATGAACGAACCGCCTGCAAATAGAATGAGAGTTGCCCTAACGGCTTTGACAATGGCTGAATATTTTAGAGACGAAAAACACGAAGAAGTTCTTCTTTTTATAGATAACATTTTCCGTTTTGCGCAAGCAGGTTCCGAAGTTTCTGCGCTTCTTGGAAGGCTTCCGTCTGCGGTCGGATACCAGCCCACGCTCTCAACCGAAATGGGAGATTTACAGGAAAGGATTACTTCTACAAAACACGGTTCAATTACATCCGTTCAGGCGGTTTATGTTCCCGCCGATGATTATACGGACCCAGCCCCCGTAACGGTCTTTGCTCACCTTGATGCTACAATTGCCCTCGAAAGATCGATTGCAGAACAAGGTATTTATCCTGCAGTTGATCCCCTAGCATCAACATCGAGAATTCTTGACCCGAACATTGTCGGCAAAGAACATTACGAAGTAGCCCGTGGAGTTCAAAAAGTATTGCAAAGATACAAAGATCTCCAGGATATAATCGCCATTTTAGGCATTGACGAATTGTCTGACGAAGACAAACAGACAGTTTCAAGGGCGAGAAAGATTCAAAGGTTTCTTTCCCAGCCAATGTTCGTTGCCGAAATATTTACCGGACAGCCGGGGAAATACGTTAAAATCCAAGACACAATCCGAGGATTCAAAGAGATTCTTGAAGGAAAACACGATAACATCCCCGAACAGGCATTTTTCTACGTCGGCACCATCGATGAAGCTGTGAAGAACGCAAAAAAGTAATGGATATACAGTTAACCGTTATAACTCCGGTAAAACAAGTTCTGAAAGAATCTGTGGATGAATTAATTGTCCAGACTGATTCTGGAGAAATTACAGTCTTGCCGTCTCATATTCCATTACTTACTAAGGTCGCTTCGGGTGAGCTTACAATCAAAAAAGGCGGCAAAATGAGCCATTTCGCTCTAACGGGAGGTTTTATGGAAGTCAAGGAAAATTTAGTAACAATCCTTGCTGACTATGCGGTTAGAGCAGAAGATATAGAGGTCGTAAAAGCAAAAGAGGCGCAAGAAAGGGCTGAGAATACGATGAAACAAAAGGTGTCCCAAAGGGATTTTGCTATTGCCGAAGCTGACCTCAGAAGATCAATTGTTGAACTACAAGTCGCAAGGCGCCACCGAAAATCTACTTCCTAAGAGGTTTTTTCTTGCCCTTTATACCTCGATTTAATAAAATAGACATGAGATGCCGGAGTAACTCAGCGGTAGAGTAGCTCTTTCGTAAAGAGCAAGTCGTGAGTTCAAATCTCACCTCCGGCTCCAAGATATAATCTGTAAGTTTTGTTTATGACAAGAAGATCAAGATTAACAAGAAGGAGAGAAAGCGAAAGCAAGAAAAACTTTGCTTTGAGTTTATTCGGAATTTTTATCGTCCTCTTTATATTAATAAAGTTTGGAATTCCCTTTCTTGCCAATATTAGCTTTCTTCTTTCAGGACAAAGCAAAAATACTGCTAGCTCTATAACTAATAGTGTTTTTTTATCCCAACCGTCACTAGACCCCCTCCCAAGTGCAACAAATAGCGCACAATTATTAGTCACAGGAAAAGCAGAAGAGGGTTCAACGGTAAATCTTTATGTAAACGATTCTGTAATTGATAAAAATCAAGTTGAAAAAGACGGTTCCTTTAAATTTTCGATGACCCTTAATAAGGGAGACAACAAAATTTATGTAAAAGTAAAAAAAGACTCAAGCTCTAGCCTGCCATCGGACACAATGGATGTTTTCTTCAAAGATAGCAAGCCAAATCTAACCCTTACCTCCCCAACAGACGGACAGAGCTTATCTAAAGATCAAAATACGGTTTTAGTTTCGGGAACAACCGATCCACAGACAAAAATAACTGTAAATGGCTACTGGGCTGTGATCGACCAAAGCAATAATTTTAGTTATCAGTTAAAACTAAATAACGGTGATAACTCTATAAAGGTAGTGGCGGAAGACATTGCAGGAAATAAAACTGAAAAGGATCTAAAAGTTACTTATTCTCCCTAAGTCCCAATAAGGCCATAAGCCACAAGAGAATCGCCGGATAAAATAAACTGTTAACAAATAGACTATTAATAATTAAACCAACAAGCGATGAAAATAAGATAATCGAATACCTATCCTTTGACCTTAACGAGTTTTTTAGGATACTTAGCAATAAATAAATATAAGCCAAAAATCCAACCATACCGGAAGTTGCTAATATAAATAGGAAACTATTGTCAGTCCCTGCTCCAGAATGCACATTCTCCCAATTTTTATTCAAGAAGCCATATCTATGCTGGGCATATCGATATGAATCAAATCCCACCCCAAAAATCGGACTGTTCTTGAAAATAGCAATTGCATTCTTTGCGGAATCAACCCTGGCTTCGGTTGAAGCAAGCCTTAATAAATTAGTTCCTTCCGAAGAATGGGATAATTTTGAAATCGCAACAAGAGTAATTAAAAATACTAAGACAAAGCCAATTATAAATGTATACTTCCCCTTGAGGAGGAAAAACACAATTGTGCTTGTAATAAGCATTACGTACCCACTTCTTGAGTAGGTTAAAAATACCGCTAAGACGGACAAACCGGACAATAAGTACTTAAATTTATTCTTATTTAGTGTTCCAATAAGGAAAACAAAGAAAAGTACAAAAAAGCTCCCCGCAAAATTAGGATCAAGAAAACTAGAAAATAGCCGGTACAAGTGTTCGTCCCAGCCCAAGTAATAAAGATTTCTAAGATCAGGGTAGAAAGCGTACTGGATAAAACCGATTATTAAAAGAAGTGTTCCAGAAATAAGCATCAAACTTGGTAATTTTTGTTTTACCTTTTTGCTGTTTAAAATAAGAAAGTAAATCGCAAAGTAAAATCCTAGCCTAAGTAAATAAGCTCCAGAGATTAAAAATTGTTTTAGCTCCAGGCTCCCAAAATTCAAAAACAGAGATAAAAATAAAGCTGCCATGAATAACATGATTGGTTTATAAAATTTCCCGGTAATTTTTCTGTAATTTGTTAGGAAAAAAATAACTGAAAGCGCTGCTATTCCTAAGTCGAGGGGAACTAAACTCAAACCGTTATTCAGATCTAATCTAATCCATTGCCCCAACGGCAGGAGAATAAGAAATATGATTGAAATCAATAAAGCCATATTTTTCCTTGAAAACTATATAATTTTACACCCGTTTTGGGATTTGAATAAATTTCTTTCCAGAATTTAAATCTTTCCGGTAAATCGGAATTTTGGGTAGCAATAAAATCAAATTTATCCCCTACCTTAACGTAGGAAGAATCAATAAAAGGGAAATCAACGTAGTATAGATTATGAAAACCATATAGGAGTACAGTATCTTTAGGACTAATTGTCTTTTTAAAGAAACCATCTGTATCGTAGAAATCTCCATACCTAAAATTCAGGTTATCACTTAAAAATTCCGCTTTGGATTCTCTACCAAGTATCTCCCGTAGATATTTAGAGTTAGCTACGCCTCTATAAAGAATTGAAAGAATACTTATTGAAATAACCAAAATATAAGCGACTCTTGAAATTGCTTTATCTTTAGATAAAATTTCAATTGATTTTACGGTTAAAACAGACAGCGCGGGAAGAAGGGGTAAAATAAATCTCCCACCACCGGTTCTGGGAGTTACATACCACACAAAAACAGAAATGAGTGAATATATGAAAATTAATTTGGTAAGCTTGTCTAATTTTGTTAAATAGAAGAATAAAAAGGGAATGAAAATAATAAAACTCGGGTTGATCGGATCTTGCGATCTGACGAATAGATTAAATACATCCGTAATAAGTCTTATGGGATTAATTAGGCTTAAATCAAACCCTGTTTTATAAATATCAGTAAAAAACGGATATACGGGGTTTCCAGTGTTTAAAAGGGAGAAAATAAACCAAGGAAGCGCTACGAAAAGCGGGATAAAAGCAAAAGATAAAATATTTTTATAATTTCTTTTTTCAACTCCAATAAGTAATAACACCAAGAAAATAACTATTGAACCAAGAGACAAAAGTTTTGAAGATATCGCAAGTCCAAGCATAAATGACGATTCGATAAGCCAACTCTTTCTCTTAGTCTCAATGAAATTCAGAAAACCAAGCAATGCCATTGCCTCAAAAAAAGTTCTTCCTAAATCAATATATGAAGTTATAGACATCCAACCAATTGCTAAACTTGAGTAAAATATCAAAGAAGATAAAAACGATAATTTTTCATTTAAAACTTTCCTCGAAATTTTGTACACAACGATCGTAGACAGTACACCGAATAATAAGTGAATTAGTTTAGCCATAACTTCCCCACCAAAAGTCAAAGCACCTACGTATAACATTTCAACTAACTTGGGCATATCAGAATAATAAAATAAACCTCCCGGGATATGAAAAATTTTATGATTGATTAGGTAAATTTTAGGAAGGGTAAGATGATACCATAGCGCATCAAATCCCAATTCCGGACCCAGTGCCCCAACCAGGTTAACAAGAATTAAAAGGAGAATTAATGCTAGAGGAAGATTTAATTTTAGTTTAGGTCTGAATTTTAAGATTTTCCTTCTAAAAAAAACTATCAACAATAAAACGTAAGCCAAGGTAAGAATTTGAACGTTTTCCTTATATAAAAGACCAACAAGCCCCAAGCCAAAGATAAGGAAAGAATATATGCCGATTAGAAAAGCTAATGAAAACATTTTGGTTAGAATATACGTTAAATTATTTTAAAAACCCTAAAGATACCGTTATTATATACTTCCTTTTGCCTTTCAATATATCTTGAGATTGGTGTTTTAAATTTATACTCTGAAACTGTAATTATAAATTTAACTCTCTTGTTTTTTATTTCCTCTAAAACACTTTCCTCCTGTTGCATATCTAAGTAACCCGGATAATAAATTGAGTATCTACTGGGATTATTTATATCGTAAAGAAAATACAACATGGGAGAAAAAGGGTAAACAAGGACATAGCTATTACCTCCTTTATTCTTCTTTATAAATTGGTCTACTCCTGAAAGTTGACTAGCCAAGGAACTATCGATGAATATTCCTTTTGCTTTTGCAAATTTTAATTGTGTATTCTGAAACGAATACCCGGGTTGATACCTATAATATTCACGAAAAATTGTTAAATAAAAGCCAGAGATTATTGAGATGATTGTCAAAATCAATACAACCTTATTCTTTTTAAAAACCAACAAGCCACCAATTAAAATCATTGAATAAAATGGGTAAACGTGTAAAAGGTCAGACGTTGGAACCACTGTGCCAAAAAATCCAACCAGGGAAGAAACTAAATAAAATAGAATGGGCAACTTTATTTTTTTAAAATTTTTAATAAGAATTAATAAATAAATGATGGGTAAGTAATAAGGTATTAACTTAAAGATCCCAAAAGGCTGAGCGAGAAAAGATATCGGAGGATAAGAAAATGGATAAATTGATAAATATCTTTGATTATGAGAAATAAATCCACCCAGCAAACTCCAGTTTGTATGAAAAAAATAATAAACCCAAGAGACCGAAATAGCGACAAACGTTAAATTTAAAACTAAAAAATCTTTGACTCTGTTTTTTGAATTCAGTAATACAAAAATGTTTGTCAATAGAAAGAAATAAACGCCTAAATTCTGCTTAAGGGCAAATAAAAGCGCTAGACAAAGACCAACAAGCACTATATTTTTATCTTTTTTCAACCAATAAACTATCGCATAGTTTAAGAGCATTACAACAAACACACTGATCCAAGCAAGTATCGAAGGATTGTTGATGAGAGGAAAACCAAACGATATTATAGAAAGAAAAACGAGGATTTTTAACTTTATGCTTCTAATTCCAAGTTTTTCAACCAATTTCAGGTTAAGAAATAAGATAGAAAGACAAAGAAAAAGGGTAAGTATTCTCTCAACGATTATTTCTTCGCCAACCACCTTAAAAACTCCTGAAAGTATATAGAAATATAAGGGAAAAAATTGCAAAAAGAAGTCTCGATAAGGAATCTGTCCTTTTAAAATTCTGTCAGCAATATGTAAATAATATCCTTCGTCGTAAAGAACTATTCCTTTATTTACAAATGGCAGATAATAAAGAAGCCCAAAAAGAGAAAGCAAGACATTTAGAAGCATACTTTTGCCCGGCAGAGAATATTGCCAAGATATAAAACAAGAATAAATACCGCCCAAAGGAAAAATATCACTCCAAACGCCTTTGATTTAAAGTCCATAATTTACCTCTTACAAGAAAAGAATGAAAACTCATCATAATAGCGAATACAAAACCCTCTATCCCATCCAAAAATCCCAGCTTTAAAATATAGTTTATAAGAAATTTACCTTTTGGATAAAGAAGTATCGTATACCATTTAACTACCACTCCCTTTTTATGAAGTTCGTCCGCCTTTAGGTCCGTGTAATAATTTATCTCTCTAAGAAAGGAAGAAATATTTTGGTGAGGGTAATGATTTAGAAAATTTTTAAGAGTTGCGGTCTTCCCTTCAATTATCCATTTTTCGTGAACTTTTCCCTCCCACCTTCCTTTATTTAATTTTCCTAACCTTAATAATTTTAAATTTAATAACTCTCCATGTTTTAAAGTTTTACCCCACATAGTATCGTATCTTTTCATATAAAATCCGTCGTACTTATTCTCCGCTACCGCGTAATCTATTTCCTTGGCTAAAATCTTACTTATTCTTTCGTCCGCATCTACAAATAGAACCCACTCATTCTTTACGTTTTCTAATGCAAAATTTCTCTGTCCAGAAAAATTATTTTCCAACGTGTGAGTTAAAACTTTGGCATTCATCCTTTTTGCTAGCTCACATGTTCTGTCTGAAGAATTGTCGTCTACCACAAGAATCTCGTCGCAAAAAGATAAACTTTCTAGACAATCGACAATGTTTTTCTCTTCGTTTTTAGTCAAAACAACTGCACTTATCATTTGTAAAAAATCTTATAAAGGTTATAAAAAATTACAGGCAAAGTAACGGAAGTTCCAAAAAGAGCTGACAGTGCCGCACCTGAAATTCCCCACATCAAGACAAAGGGAATGATCGTTACTCCTAACCCAATAAGTCCGACCAACGAAATGACTGTAACGATATGTTGTTTTTCTAAAGAAAGAAAAATGCTCGATGAGAAGACTGATATTGCCCTGACTACGCCAAATATTGCTAAAACTTTTAAAACCGGTGCAGCACCAATCCACTTTGCGCCGAGCACTAATGAAATTAGCTCCCTGGGGAATAAGAAAAGAATAATTCCGACAGGAACGGTAAGTAGAACAACAAAAATTAGTGATCTAAAAAATGCCCGCCTCAATCTATTCAAATCACCAGAAATTTTAATATACACGGGAAAAGTAACTCTAAACATTACGTCCGCAACGTCGGTAAGAGGAATAAGCGATATTCTGTAACCCATATCATAAATACCCAAAGAGCCTGCCCCCAAAATTCTTCCAACAGCCATGTCGTCTCCATGCTGATAAAAGTAATTAAAAATTGTGGAGGCGGTAATCCACTTGCCAAATCCCGCGACCTCCTTAAAGATACCTGAATTAAAAGAAATTCCGGGTCTTGGAGAAATAATAATAAATGAGAGGAAAAGTTCAAATAAAACACCTACTATCATACCCAAAATCATTCCTTCTATAGATTTTGTAATTAATATTAGAGTTATACTGGAAACCACCTCAACGAAAAAAGTGCTTGTTCTATATAAGAATTCTTTTGAGAACATTAGTTCCTTTTGGAATTTAACAATACAAGGGTTTATAAATCCCCTAAGTAAAGGAACTACTGCTATTAAAAAGAGTAAGTTTGTTGTTGGAGTTTTAAAGAAATTCGAAACAAAGGGAGCAGAAACAACAATTGCAGCGGAAATTAATATCCCTCTAAAAATTGACACTATCCAAGCAGTATCAATGTAATCTTCTAGGTTCTTTTTGTTTTGAACTAAAAATATATTTACGCCTGTTTCGGTCATTATCTCTACAAAAACCAAAACCAGAGTTGCGATTCCAAATAAACCAAACTGGTACGGTGAGAGGACCCTGGCAACGACTAGGGTTCTTGCAAAAGAAAGAATTCGTGTCGCTATCCTTACTGCGCTCAACCAAGACAGACCCTTTATTGCTTGAATTGTGTATCCCATAAAGATTTAAAAAAACCGCAGGTAGTTCCCAAGATTACCGCGAAATCCGAAACAAATTGTATGGTTGGGAGAAAAATTAATGCTCGCTTTTCCTTTACATAACGGTAGTTTTTCCAGATTGACCATATTATATACAGTAAAAGTATATATAAAATAGCCTTAATTATAAAGGCTAATCTAAAAAAATAAGAGTATATTAAAAGCCAAATAACCAAAATATACCTTAGAAATATTAACATAACCTTAGAACGAAGGATTCCGGACTGAGCATCTCCATAGGCAAATTTAAAAAACATAACGAAACTTTCCCAAATGTTTTTTCTTGGAATATAAAATACAACCGCGTTTTTTTTAAAAATTAGGTTAGCGCCTATTTTCTTTAACCTCTTTGCGAAAACAAAATCTTCATTATATGAATACTCAATTGGGAAACCACCGACTTTTCTCCAAATATTTTTTGTGAAGGCCATAGATCTTGCGGAAGGAAGAAAATTCCTTGGATCTACTCTGTCTGGCATAACTAAAACGTATGGAGTTAGAGATTTTTGGAAAACTGAGGATGTTAGACCTTTATAAAATCCAGCGACGACATCAATTCTCGAATCTTTAAAAGGTAAAGTAATGTTTCTGATAAAATTTATATCCAAAACACACCCGGAATCTGATGAAACTATAATACCGGCTTTTGCTTTTTTTACAGCTTCGTTTCTTCCAACAGAACGATTGCCCTTTTTTATTACTAACCTTATCCTCTTTCTAAAATTTTCTGATCTTAAATTTTTAATCCAGTTTTTAATAAAATGGATTGTCCCATCACTTGACCCACCATCAACTATAATAACTTCATCAGGCTTCCTGGTTTGCTTTCGCAAAGATTCAAGTAAAAATTCTATGTTTTCTGCCTCGTTATAAACAGTTGTAATAAAAGCTATTTTAATTTCCATAGTGCTAAATATTGATTAGTGATCTTGTCCCAAGTCTGGTTTTTAATCCATTCTGAACTTTTTAGAATCAAAGACTCTCTTAAAATGCGATCACCCATCACCAATTTTACTTCATCCTCTAAGCGTTTTGGAGAGCCTTTTATAACCGTAAATCTTGCTAAGGGACTCATAAGTAAATAGTCCCTTTTAAAATTATTTTCGTATATAGAAAATACGGGCTTTCTAAAACTTAACCCTTGAAGCATTGAGAGGTAAGAGGAAGCAAATATAATATCGGCCTTTTTAAAATACGGGTCAGGATTTTTGACAAATCCATGAACCGTACCGTACTTTCTAAGTTCTTCTCTAAAACTTCCGTCTCCCAATACATCTAGATTAAAATTACTCAAAGTTTTTAAAGTTTCAATATAAGATTTAATTCCAATATCACTTTCAAGCCTTCCAATAAGCAGAATCTTGGGTTTTCTCTGATTAAAGGAACCGGTACTTTTGTGAATTTTGTCGATTGCACCATAAGTTACCAGATTAGAATTTGTTCCATACCACTTCTTTATATAATCACCTACCGCAATATTTCCGCTAGACAGTTTTTCACTCAATCTTCTAATAAAAATCTCTTTTATTTTTGGTGGGATGTTTTCAAATCCGTGGAATGTGATAAAAACTTTTTTTCCTGGATACATAATTCTTAGTGGAAGGTACCAGAAGAAAACATCGTGGCAGTGGATTGTATCCGCCGACCTTATTAACTCTCTGTACTTTAATATTTTTAGCCAAATCCTGAACTTCTTAAACCAATTTTTCTTTCCAAAATAAAGCCTGTACACCTCGATTCCCGAAATTTTTTCCTTTTTATCTCTATTTCCTTCGGTTACGACAATTACCTTGTAACCTTTTCTTTTTAATCGTCTCGCAACTTCTAACGAATGCTTCTCTACGCCTCCGATGTGTGGATAAAAGTAGGGCAGAAAAAAAACTACCTTCATTCTTAAAATAAGTGGACCCGAGAGGGGTCGAACCTCTGACTTCTTCGATGTGAACGAAGCGCTCTACCGCTGAGCTACGAGTCCGAACAATTCACCTGAATCTTACCATACTTTAGCTTGACAATCCAAGCTTAATTCTCGACAATTAAAGGATATGGGAATCCTCCGAAAACTTTATGCATTTCTAATCGATATTCTCCAAAGTCTGCTCATCGCAGCCGCAATTTTTCTTGTAATTTATATTTGGTTCTTTCAACCCTTCAACGTAATCGGACTTTCTATGTACCCAAACTTTCAGGACAAATCCTATGTTTTGACAAACAAGATTAGATTAAACTTTGAAAAGCCTAAGCTTGGAGACGTGATTGTATTTAAGGCGCCTCCTGATCCTGAAAAATCTTTTATCAAAAGGGTCATAGGGACTCCAGGTGATTCTATAATTATCGAAAATGGAAAAGTTATTCTTAACGGAAAGCAACTAGACGAAAGTGCTTATCTTAAACCTTCGGTTAAGACCTTCGGGGGAGCTTGGATAAGGGAAGGGCAAGAAATTACAGTACCAGCAAATTCTTACTTTGTTTTAGGAGATAATCGGGAAGCTTCATCTGACTCGAGGGAATGGGGACTTGTTGGCGAGAAAGCTATTGAAGGATACTCCTTTTTTGTTTATTGGCCTATTCCTGATATAAAAGTTGTGCAAAACCCTTATCAAAAATAATTCTACTTGGTTAGAATTTCGAAGATTTGTCTTATTTTAGGCCCAGTCATCTCTATATCTCCTCTAACATTAAGCTTTATTTCCGCATAGATTCTCGACTGGTTTATTCTGACTTTATCCAAGCTAAGTTTTTCTTGAATAACTTTTGCCATTTCGTCTAGTTCTGGAATCCATAATTTATTCGTTTTCTTAACCGATTGTCTTTTTTGAACGTCGCTTTTAACTCCCCTTGCTAATTCCTCCGTTTGTCTTACTGTACTGTTTTCTTTTAGGATTTTTTTGAAAAGTTCAAGCATCATCTTGGGGTCTCCCAAAGAAATAAGAGGCCTTACATGTCCTTCTGTTATAACTCCCGCAACGAGTGCGTCTTTTATCGCATCGGGCAAACTTAAAAGCCTTATCGTATTCGAAACAGTTGGCGCACTTTTTCCAACTTTCTTTGCAACTTCATTAGTTCCCAGTCCAAATTCGTCGATAAGTCTCTTGTACGCAAGAGCTCTTTCGATTGGATTTAGATCTTCTCTCTGGACGTTTTCTACTATTGCCATTTCAAGCATAGTCTGGGGGGTTGCATCTTCTCTTATGATTACTGGCACCTTAGGAAGACCTAATATTTTTGCCGCCCTCCATCTTCTTTCTCCAGCAACAATTTGATATCCTGCCGGAGTATTGGCAACAACGATAGGCTCTAAAATTCCCTGTTCCTTTATAGAATCTACTAGCTCTTGGAGTGAATCTGAGGATATTATTCCTCGGGGTTGCAAGGGGTTCGCCTGAAGGAGATTTGTTTCAAGCTCAAAAACTCTATCAACTGCTTCCATAACTAAACTAGTTCTACTATCTTTCTTCCTCTTTGATTTTTAAACTTAACTATTCCCTCAGAGAGCGCAAAAAGCGTAAAGTCTTTTCCCATAGAAACATTTTTCCCTGCGTGAACTTTACTTCCTCTTTGTCTGGCAATTATATTCCCGGGGAAAGCTTTCTGCCCGGCATAAATTTTTATACCGAGTCTTTTCGAGACCGAATCTCTATTTCCTTTTACTGATCCCTGTGCTTTTGTATGTGCCATTTTTCGTTTTGCGACGCGTTGTGAAAACTTATTCCATTCTAAACCGAGTTTTCACAAGAGTCAATAGTACAAATTATATCTAACTACTTTACGGAGATCTTTTCGATTTGAACTACCGTAAGCTGTGGCCTGAAGCCTGTTACCCTTCTGAACCTAACCTTAGATTTAAATTTTGCAACCCTCACTTTGTCACCTTTTTTGTTTTCCAAAATTTTAGCCGAGACTTTTGCTCCGGAAATGCTTGGTTTGCCCACTTTCACATCTCCATCGCTGGATAAAAGCAAAACGTCCTCAAAAACTACTTTCGATTCTTTTGAATTCAATCTTTGAACCTCGAGAACGTCTCCTTCGGAAACTTTATATTGTTTTCCACCCAATCTAATTACTGCGTACATAGATTAGTTATTCTAACAGAAACCTAGCGAATTTCCAAGGCTTCCGTCCTTCTTTCTCCCTTCGTAACCGAGGACAAAAGACCCAAAAGTATAAAATTAGATAATAGTGAACTTCCTCCATACGAAACAAAAGGAAGAGTTACTCCTACAACGGGTAAAATTCCTATATTCATTCCTACATTCACAAAAAACTGTACGAGAATAATAAAAAATGCAATTGCACAAAAAACTCGACAAAATTGATCATCTGAGTAAACCATAAGCTTGTAGATTCTATAAAGAAGAAAAACAAAGGCGCCTATTATTATTAGGGCGCCGACAAACCCCAATTGTTCGGATATTGTTGCAAAAATAAAATCCGTATGCCGCTCTGGCAAAAACGACAATCCGGATTGGGTTCCCTGCCCTAATCCCTTGCCCCAAAGCATTCCCGATCCAACAGCAATTATCGATTGTATTGCATTATACGATGTGCCTAAAGGGTCCTTGGTAGGATTTATAAAAGTTAAAATTCTTTCTCTTTGGTAGTCTCTTAAAAATCTCCAAATCAAGGGAGCGATAATCCCAAGAAAAACCAAACCCGTTGCAAAAAATCTTAATGAATAACCAAAATAAATAAGGGTTAAAATCGTCACAAAAATATAAATTATTGCGCTTCCCAGGTCCGGTTGAAGAAAAATTAACATAGAAATAACCATCATAAAAAATAGGATTTCAAATAGTCCCGAAAAAGAATAATTTGGTTTTCTAACTAAAAAACTGGCTAATGAGACTGCTAGGAAGGGTTTAAGTATTTCGGAAAGTTGAAGTCT
>DASRFS010000007.1:0-6653 GCA_035651435.1 Patescibacteria group bacterium
TGCCAGCTTTTCCGTCTTCTCCATAACTTACGATATCCGTTGTTCTTTCTAATCTAAAATCGGTAATCGCCCCAAGAAAAAGTTCACCTATTAGATTCGGGTGGAGTTCAATATGATCACCTTTAACATCTGGTATATATCCTTTTTCTGATCCATTTGCTATATATCCTAAAAGCGATGAGGGATGGGGTCTTTCGCTTGGCTTGGAAGTTTTTCTAAATTCATCAATTCTTTTTTTCATCGACTCCATACCTTTAGCAACAGTCGGGTTTATTTCAAATTCACCTGTTTTTCTTTCGGCGGTCATTTCAATCCTCCGATTACCTTTACCCTATCAAGAAGCGATACATTTTCCAATACCTTTCCTGTCCCACGCACAACCGAAGTCAGCGGATCTTCCGAACGGATAACCGGGATGTGGGTTCGCTCCATTATTAATTTATCAAATCCCGGCAAAAGAGATCCTCCCCCGGTTAAAAGGATTCCATGCTCCAGAATATCACTCGTCAGCTCGGGCGGCGCCTCTTCCAACAAATCACCAATCGCATCAATTATTTTTGAGAGAACAGGAGAAAGAGCTTCCCTTACTTCTACTTCCGTTACTCTTAAACTTTTTGGTAGGCCTGTCTCAATATCTCTTCCCCTAACAACAGCCATCCTTGAAGAGTGCTTTACCGCTTCCCCGTCTTTTGCCTTTGGAATCTTGGCTTCGTAAGCGCTCCCTATACCTATTTTCAGTTCTTCGGAAGTCCGCTCTCCTAACAAAAGCCCGTGCCTAAGTCTTATGTAATGGGCAATTGCCGCGTCCATTTCGTCTCCCGCAACTTTCAGGGACTTAGAAACGACTATTCCCCCAAGCGAAATAATTGCAATCTCGGTTGTTCCTCCACCTATATCAACGACCATCGCCCCGGTCGGAAGGAAAATAGAAATATTCTCCCCTATCGCCGCTGCCATTGGTTCTTCTATTAAAAAAGCTTCTCTCGCGCCTGCATTTAAAGCCGCTTCCCAAACCGCTCTTCTCTCAACTTCCGTGACAGCGGATGGAATTCCTATTACGACCCTAGGCCTGCTCCAGGCAGCCGGAAGAATATTGCTCGATTCGTGGACGGCTTGGATATAGTGGGAAATCATTGACGCGGTAGCGTCGAAATCTGCGATTACTCCCCCTGTTATCGGTTTTATAGTTTCGATTATCGCCGGGGTTTTTCCTACCATTCTCTTTGCTTCTGTCCCGATTGCTATTACTTTTCTGGTTTTCTTGTGGACGGCAACAACAGAGGGTTCTCTTATTACTATTCCTTTCCCCTTTACCCAAACCAGTGTGTTAGCGGTCCCTAAGTCAATGCCGACATCGTAGGAAAACGCGGAAAAAATTTTACCAATCATAGTTTCGAAATCATAGCACCTTGCCCGGTTTTTGCCAATATGCTAGTATTGAGAAAATTTAGATGAAATTATTAAAAATCTCAAACAGAATAATAGAGTTTTCTTTCTATTCTCTTTTCTTTTTTGTCCCTCTGGTTTTTTGGAACAGCACCTCCGAACTTTTTGAGCTAAACAAAATGTGGCTCACTTTTATCTTGACCATTCTTATTGTTGCTGCCTGGATTATTAAATCTATAGTCACGAGGAAATTTTTTGTCCAAAGAACGCCTTTAGATATCCCCATAGCTTTGTTTTTTATATCGCAAGTTATCTCAACAATCTTTTCTTGGGACCCATATGTTTCTATTTGGGGATATTATTCAAGATTTAACGGGGGGCTTCTTTCGATAATCTGCTACATCGCACTTTACTACGCTTTCCTAAGTAATTTCCCGCTTAAAAAAATTGGAAATGAGCTGGATCTTCAAACAATGGTTAAGAGAATAATTTGGATAAGCCTTGGCTCGGCGGCAATTGTTGCACTTTGGGGACTCCCTTCGCACTTTGGTTATGATCCAACGTGCCTTTTATTCAGGGGATCTTTTGACGTTTCTTGTTGGACAGCCGACTTCCAGCCAAAAATAAGAATCTTCTCAACCCTAGGGCAACCGGCTTGGCTTGGAGCATACCTCGCAATTCTTGCTCCCCTCCTTTTTGCATTTTTAAAAGAAAAGGACCGCTCAATAAAATCTAAAGCACTACTGCTTTTAGGAATTGTTATTTTCTACGTTGACATTTTGTTTACAAGAGCACGTGCTGCAATAATTGCTTTTTGGTTATCTCTTCTTTTGTTTGCTTTTGCCTACTACTGGACGGATCTTAGAAAAAGAATTAAAAAGATTTCTTTTAAAAGCCTTTATCCATATGCCAAAAATTCCAGTCTAATTTTTGTTGGGCTTCTAATTGTTACCTTTTTAGCCTTGAATCCCTTAAACCTCAGCATTTCCAAAGGCAAAATACAAACCGAGAAACCTAAAACGGCCCAGTTACAATCCGGAAGCTTTTCATCGGGAGGTGGAGGTACGGAATCGGGCAAGATTCGTCTATTAGTCTGGCAAGGGGCGCTGAATACTTGGATCCATTACCCGGTTTTCGGAACCGGAGTTGAAACTTTTGCATTTGCATACTATAAATTTAGGCCGGTCGAACACAACTTAACTTCGGAATGGAATTACCTCTACAACAAAGCCCATAACGAGTATTTAAACTATCTTGCAACGACCGGAATAGTCGGACTTTTAACTTATCTTTCGATGATTGGCCTATTTCTATTCTTCGTTGGCAAATATTTTAAAGACCGAAAGTTCTCTCCCATCCCTACAGCCCTTATAGCAGGGTACGTCAGCATGCTCGTTTCCAACTTTTTTGGTTTTTCAGTAGTAATTACTAACTTATATCTTTTCCTTATCCCCGCTTTTGTTTTTGTTCTAACCAATTCTTTAAAAGCAAAAAATTCAATCAGTTTTAGCTTGGGAAAGGGTAAAGACGATAAGCTTTCCCTAATTCAAAGGCTCGACATTTTTGTAACGCTTATTGCCGTTTTATATTCCATAGCTACTTTGGCAAATTTTTGGATTGCGGATACGGCCTATTCTCTAGGAAGCAATTTGGGCCATGCCGGAGAATATATTAAAGCCTACTCTGCTTTGCATGACGCAGTTGACCGCGCCAGTTTTGAGCCAACATTCAAAGATGAACTCGCAGGAAACGACGCAATACTTGCAGCATCACTCACTTCTCAGCTTGGTCAGGATCCGAAGAATGCTTCTGTTGCTGCGCAATTTGCGGAAAATCTTAAGAAAGAAGCGATTTTTGCGACAAACCAAGTAACAAACGAACATCCCAACAACGTTGTCTTTTGGAAAACCAAAGTTAGGGTCTTTTACACTCTTTCACAAATCGATCCAAAATACTTACCGCAAGCTATTTCCGCAATAAAGAAAGCTAGGGATCTTGCTCCGACCGATGCCGGAATTTACTATAACTTAGGGCTCTTATACGGGCAAAATGGCCAAAATAAAGAAGCCGTAGATGCGCTTAAGAAAGCTATCGAACTAAAACCTAACTATATAAATGCTTATTATGGACTAGGATTATTCTATAGGCAGCTTGCAACAAACGAAAAAGGGCAAGTAAAAGACGAGGCGCTTGCGCAAAAAGCGATAGAAGAGATGCAGATAATTCTTAAGATGGACCCGAATAATCAAGACGCAAAAGGCGCATTGGATCTTTGGACGAAGTAAATAAAATGAAAATAATCTCCGCTCCAGATCCTGTCCTCTCCACTCCTGCAAAGGAGGTAGAAAAAGTAGACCAACAAATCCTAAAACTTATAGATGAGATGGAGATAGCCCTAGACTCCGCCAAGGATCCCGAGGGAGTCGGACTCGCTGCGCCTCAAGTTGGCAAGAGCTTACGGCTCTTCATAGCAAAACCCAGTCCAAAAGACAAAACGAAAGTCTTCATAAATCCGGTTATAATTGAACAAGCTGAGCCCACTAAAAAATTTACAAGAGCCAGAAAAGTCGGCAAAAAGAAAGAGCCACAGAAATTGGAAGGTTGTTTGTCGCTAAAAGATATTTGGGGTGTGGTTAAAAGATCACCCACAGCCACAGTCCAATACACTAATGAAAAAGGTGAACGAAAAACGGAAAAGTTCAGTGGATTCATGGGAACTATTGTCCAGCACGAAACGGATCACCTGAATGGCATCCTATTCCCCCGGCGTGTATTAGAACAAAAGGGGAAGCTTTATAAAAGCTACAAAGAAAAAGGCGAAGATGTTTTTGAGGAGCTCGAATTACCGTGAAAGTAGTATTTTTCGGCTCAGGTGGAGTGGAAGCCCCGGTTCTCGAAACTCTTGAAAAGAACTTTGACCTCTCTTTGGTTGTTAGGTCCAAAGATATACACAGCTCATCTGAAATTTTAAAGCTATTGGATGGATCATCTGCCGAAGTTGGAGTAGTTGCTAACTTCGGCCATATAATTCCAGCCGAAGTTTTAGAGTTTTTTCCAAAAGGAATTATAAATGTCCACCCCAGTCTTCTTCCAAAATATAGAGGACCAACTCCTGTACAGACAGCTATCCTAAACGGAGACAAGACAACGGGGGTAACTATTATAAAAATAGATGAAGATATCGATCACGGACCAATTTTAGAGCAGAAAGAGGTAGAAATTTTGCCCGTAGAAACTTCAAAACATTTATTGGAGAGACTTTTCAAAATTGGCGCTGAGATGCTCCCTAACACAATATCAAAGTACATCAAAGAAGAGATTAAGCCATCAAATCAAGATGATATCAAAGCCACTTTTACCCAAGTTTTGACCAAAGAAGCGGGTTTTTTAGACCTTGAGAGTGTTCCCGGAAAAGAAAAATTAGATAGAATGATAAAAGCTTTTTTCCCGTGGCCGGGCGTCTGGTTTAGAACAGAAATTAACGGCAAAAAAGTCACCATAAAACTCCTTCCCCAAAATAAAATCCAGGTCGAAGGGAAAAATCCGCAAAACTTTACAGACTTTAAAAACGGATACAAAGAAGGAGAAGAAATTTTGAAAAAATTAGGCTACAATACCGCGGCAACTGCCTGAGGCTCTGGAACTTTTTCGGTTTTTCTTTTCAGACTTCTAATACACTTGACGCAAAGTCTCATTCTTTTCGACGTACCATCAACTATAACCCTTGTTTGATGCAAGTTTGGTTTAAATATTTTCCTCGTTCGGTTTTTTGCATGCGAAACGTTGTGACCGTACATCACACCTTTTCCGCAGCTTTCACATCTCATTGCCATATTGGCTTAGTATGATATCATATTAGAATAACTAGAACAATATGGACGCACTAGTTGCAATAGTAATTCTTGTCTTCTCCGCCATTTTGCACGAAGTAGCTCACGGTTTTGTAGCCGAGCAACTGGGAGATCCAACCGCCCGGCTTTCAGGGAGATTAACACTAAACCCGCAAAAACACATCGACCTCTACATGACTATCCTTCTTCCGCTTATTACATTTATGAGCTCGGGTGGATCGTTAATCTTTGGAGGTGCAAAGCCGGTACCTGTAGATCCATTCAATTTAAAGGACGGCAGAAAGGATTTGGCGCTGGTTTCTCTTTCCGGACCTTTAACAAATGTGGCGCTGGCTATCTTAGCCTCACTTATTATTAGGTTAGTTAGCCTAAATCCCGGACTTTATGCTTTTACGATTCTTCCGATTTTAACTTCGGTAGTCAAGCTTAATCTTCTCCTTGCTATCTTTAATCTTTTGCCAATCCCTCCGTTGGATGGATCAAAAGTTTTCTCGCTCGTCCTTTCGGATAAAGATGCCAATACGTATATGTCACTTTCTTCTTTTGGCTTCATAATTATAATTTTTCTTCTTCTTGTTCCAATCGGAGGCTTTAATTTAATGGACCTTGTGTCAAATATTCTAAATTTTGCCCAGAACCTCCTTCTCCCCTAGATTTCGAGGAAATCTTACCTCTTTCTTGTTGACAACTCTGAAATTTACGTAATATACTTAGTTTGCTCTTTGGTATTTGAGAAAGTTGGTAGATTTTCCTCTACAAGTTCACTCGGTATGAAGTAGGTCGAATTTTTCGACCGACAAGGATTACTTGAATATACCTGTGGGTATAATCAGATCCTTCTTAATTTAAATATCGGGGAAAAACCATGCTTTGCTCGGTACCAAGGACGGAAATTATCATTAATTTTTGAACTCACTCGCCTATCAGGCAGGCGAATCCGCCCCTAAGATCCCTTTAATTCACTCTTATATTCTGTTAGAATTGAACTCACGCCGACTTAGCTCAGTGGTAGAGCAGCTGTTTTGTAAACAGCAGGTCACTAGTTCGAGTCTAGTAGTCGGCTCATAAAGCTAACTTGATGAGCTGGGTTCGCATAGCGGCAATTGCACCTCGCTGTAGACGAGGTGTCCGAAAGGACTACGGGGGTTCGATTCCCTCACCCAGCACCACAAAGTTATAATTCAACCTTGACTTTGGGCTTACCTCAATCTACTATAGAAATAGGTAGACGACGAAATGGATATTCTTCCTGTTTCTCGAAAAGATTTACAAACTCTTTATGCGTCAGGGAACTCAATGGCAGATATTGCAAAAAAAATGCAATGTTCCCAACATAAAGTAGCCTACTGGATGAGAAAATATAATCTTACGAGACGCTCAAGGAGTGAAGCAGGATACCTCAAGTTAAATCCAAAT
>DASRFS010000008.1:0-3359 GCA_035651435.1 Patescibacteria group bacterium
GTTGTTTTTCAACTTCCATTTCCCAGAGTTTGGCTCTAAGCATTTCCATGGCTAGTTCTCTATTTTGGGCTTGGAATCTTTGGGTTTGGCAAGAAACAATAATTCCTGTAGGTTTGTGTTTTAAGCGAACGGCCGTTGAAACCTTGTTGACGTTTTGACCCCCATGTCCGCCCGATCTAAAAGCCTCGAATTCTATATCGTCGGGACTTATGTGTAAATCAATATCGCCAAGTTCCGGAAGGACAGAAACCGTAGCGGTTGAGGTGTGGATTCTCCCTCTTTTTTCAGTCGCCGGTGTCCTTTGAACCCTGTGAACTCCCGCTTCGTACTTAAATCTCTCAAAGGCTCCTTCTCCTTCGATTTTAATGCTGTTTTCATTCAAAACTTCAACCTTGAATCCGGAATATTGGGAGTATTTTAGATACATCTGTAAAAGCTCGTTTGCCCATAGTTTTGCTTCCTCTCCGCCGGTTGCACCTTTTACTTCCAAAATAATGTTATGCGAATCCAGAGAGTCATTTGATTCATCTTTTAACGTTGATTCAATCTCTTGTTTTTGTCTTTCAAGCTCGGCAAGCTCGCTCTTTGCCAGTTCCGATAGGGAAGGATCCAAGAGAAGTGACTTTGTTTCTTCAATTTTTTTATCGAGTTCAAGAAGTTGAACTTTTCTATAGTCCATTTTTAGACTTTTACTTAGCTACGCATTAAGTAGCATTTCGCGAAGAGTTTTTGGGGCGTCGTCTCTTTTTTTCTGTTCTTCTTTTTTCTTCACTACTGTTGCTTGATGAACTTTAGCAACCTCTTGCTTTTTCTGGAACTTCTGAATTCTAGAAGCTGTATCTACGAATTTCTGCTCTCCTGTATAGAATGGATGGCAATTTGAGCATAATTCCACGTGAATTACTTCCTGGGTCGAACCGGTTGTAAATCTATTACCGCAGACGCAAATAACCTGCGCGTTTTCAAAATATTGCGGATGAATTTGTGATTTCATAGTGTCTTATTATAGCTTATTTAGCCCAAAGCTTCAATGAGCCTGTCAAGCCCAAAGGAAGCTCCGACTGCGGGAATCTGACGCTTTGTAAACATTCCGATTAAATTATCGTATCTTCCTCCGCCCGCGACAGAAATCCCATAATCACCAATCTCAACCTCAAAAATCATTCCCGTGTAATAATTAAGTCCACGAGCAAGAGTTGGAGAAAATTGAACTTTTGAATTATCAACAGCATCTAAGATTTGTTTCAATCTCTCATTTGGTTTTTTCTTTTCGAGGATACTAATCATTGAGGTGGCTTCCTCTTTTGAAATTCCAATTGAGCCTAGGTCATCAATTACTTTTTCTACTCCTTGTTTCTTTAATTTATCAAGAGAAAGGATTACCTTAAGGCCTTTTTCTAGAGGTAGATTTTCAAAATTTAAAATAGCCCGATCATTTATTAAAATTTTATAGTTTGAAAGACCAAGAGCGTCAAGGCATTTGGCGACAGTTTCGATGACTTTGGAATCCTCTTCAACAGAGTTTGATCCGACAGTGTCGAAATCAAGCTGGGTGAACTCGCGGAATCTTCCTTTTTGCGGCTTTTCGCCCCGGAAAACTTGGCCTACCTGGTATCTTCTAAAAGGTCCGCGTTCAATTAGGCTCAAATTACTGGCAACAAAGCGGGCTAGGGGAACGGTAAGGTCATATCTTAAAGCAAGATTTCTATCTCCACGGTCTGTAAATTCATAAATAAGCTTTTCTTCTTCGCCGTATTTTCCCTTGAGTGTTTCGGCAAACTCGATAGTCGGCGTTTCCATAGGAGAAAATCCGGACTCCTCAAGAACGTTTACGATCGTATTTATAACTTCTCTTCGTTTCTTGGCTTGTTCGGGTAAAATGTCACGAAAACCTTTTGGTGTAGGTGGTGCCTTTACCATGCTCTAATTATAGCTCAAAATGGGGCGCTTTAGCGAGTAATTGGGGTGAGTTTTTTGCCGCTGCCGGTTGAAGGCACAATTGGTGGGGAAGAGGGAAGTGAGGGGGCTTTTACAAAATCGGGAAGAACAATAACTTTGTCTGCGTCGACTTGATCTTTAACGGTTTTATCTAGAAATCCGACTACAAATACACTTTCTCCTACCAACAGCTTGGAAAATCCGGATCTAACTAACTTTCCGCCCGATTTTGTAAAGGAAACCGTTTTGGTTGTCGTTTCGAATTCTACCTGAACCTGGTCGCCGTTATCGGTTGCAACGTGGATTATGAAGTTATCGGAATCTATTGTCGCAATCGAGCCTCCGAGCATCTTTGGGTTGACTTTTATTTCGATTACTCTCGCCAGAATTCTTCTGGATTGCTTGTTATATAGGCCCATCACTCCAACATCTTGACCTTTCTTTATGTCGGAGATTCCCAACGCTTCTCCCGATTTAGTTGTTCCTATAAATTTTGTAAGCTCGTCAACGTCTACGAATCTCGTGTCGCCCTTTACATCTTTTAGGGTAAGTTGCGTATCCGAGACATCAGTTACTGTTCCCATGATTCCTCTTTTTTCTACCAATTTTAGTTGGGCAACTCTCGAAGCAATTCTATCTTTGAGATCATCTATCTGCTGTTCGATAGCTGGCTTGGTGGGAGTGGGTGTTGGGCTCGCAGCATACGAGTTCACGTTAAGTACAAAATATAGGATGCCAAATAGAAAAATTATTTTTTTCATCAAAAACTCTCCGTCGTATAACTTACAGTTCTTTCAATTGTATTTGTCTCTCCGCTTTTTGAAACAGCAGTTATTCTTATAAGATTTTCTCCATTGTCTATAGTTACGGTTGTCGAAAAATCTCCGGTTGGGGTGGGATTTATTACGTCGTAGTCGGTCGAGGTAATAATTACGATTAGGGCGTCGGGTTCCGTTTTGCCCGAAATTTTTACAACCCTAGTGTCGGCGATTGATTCATCTTCCGGTTGGTCCAAAACCAAAAGGACCCTAGGTTTTGGGGTTGGTGTAGGTTTTAGGATCGCTATCCCTTGCTGTTCGTTTATCGAGAGGCCTCTTGTTCCCTGATAAAGGTAAAAGGCGACGGCTGCGACTAAAAGTCCTATAAGGACAGCTGCGGTTGACAGTAAGACTCTTTCTTTAGCCATGCTAAGATCGTTATGATACGAGAAAAAGATGGTATTGTCAACGAATTTTTAATGTGCTACGATCTCACCTACTGTGGAAGTAACTCTTCTTGACAAAAACTCAATCAAAATAAAAGGAAAGAAAGCGAGCCTCGTAGTTGATCCAAAATCCACAACCCCAAAAACAGCCGCAGACGCGATTTTACTAACGGAAAAAGAATTCGATCCAAAAAAAGTGGATGAATTTAGACTTATT
>DASRFS010000009.1:0-3331 GCA_035651435.1 Patescibacteria group bacterium
AAATAACCTTAGAAAGCTCACTCACTTCCTTTTGGAGATGGAGTCCGGCAAAGTGTGGCAATAATTTGGCTATCGCGGCTATGGACGCATGGTTTCTGTGAGAATCGGCGAATGCGTCGTTTACATAAATCTCGGCAAGCTTCGCTAAATCCTTGGCAAACTCCTTATCGTTCTTCTCTTCTTCTTTGAAAAACCTGAGATTTTCAAAAAGAAAAACTCTTTCACCGATTTCCCATCCAGGAAACCTTCCTCTATTTGATTTTAAGGCTATTTTCCCTAATTTTTGCGCAAACCAGAGAACTATTGGCTCGAGAGATAATTTATTTTGAACTTCGTTTGGCCTGCCCAAATGCCCTGCAATAAGGAGCTTCGAACAACTTTTGAGGCAGAATTCAACCGTTCCTAGTGTTTGGACTAACCGAAAATCTTCCATTTTGCCATTTTCAAAATCAACGTCCAAATCAAGTCTAAGGAAAACCACCTTGTTTTTAATGTCCGAGGCTTTCAAAGCTTTAAGCTTCATCAATCTGTAAATTCCTGGCAAAACATTTCTCCGTATGCTCCTCCGTCGATTGCTCCAATTCCTACCCTGCCAAAATTAGGGGACAGAATATTTTCCCTGTGTCCTGGCGACTGCATTAGTCCTTGCATCGCTAGTTGTTCATTTGGCGCTAGAGCCAAATTTTCTCCGGCAAAGTTAAAAGTTATTCCGGCATTTTGCATCCTATCAAAAGGTGAAAGGCCTTCTGGGGTGTAGTGGGAAAAATACCCGCGCCTAAACATATCTTCACAGTGATCCCTCGCGACGCCAATAAGCTTGTCCGAACCCAAAACCAGCGGTCTTATTCCTCTTGAAGTCCTCTCTTTGTTAACGTCGGCTAACATTTCTGCTTCGGCGCCCTGATCAATTGTAAAATTATTAGTTTGGAAATTTAAACTTAAAGACTCGTTGCTTTTTGGTTCAACGGTCATAAAGGTCAACGTTTCGTTGACCGCCTGACCGAAAACTCCGTTTATACTTTTTGCCAAACCTTGAGTATTCGAAGTCAAAACCTTTGCGATCTTAGATTCTGAGACATTGTGTTTTATAAAGGAGGACAGAGGAAGAGTTAAAGCCATTGTCAGAATAAAAGTTATTAAAAGGATCCCCGAGAGGGCGGACAAGATGCTTCCCAAAATTCCGTCCAGTCTGGGTGATAACTTTTTAACGGAAACTCCCCTAAAAAGACTCCGTAAAGCCGAAGAAGAAATAATTTCCAAAAGAAAAGCCGCAATAAAAAACCCACCAGCGTTTGCAAATCCCGAAGGGATGTTAAAGGTTGTAAATAAAAATTTTCCAAAGTAAGAATAGAGTGAAAGACCCGCCGCAAACGAAACCATAAAGCTTACCAAATCCAAAAGCGCAGCGATAAATCCGAGGCCAAAACCCTCAACAGCGTAGAATAAAACTATCAGGATTATTACATAATCCACAAGATTTAAGTTCATTTAATTATTATATAGTATTGTGTTATCATATACATTCAAAACAGCCATGAATGAAAGGTTAGAAAAGATAAAGAAACGGGCAAAGAGGATTTTCTGGCGAAAGAAAAATTTGCCTCTTGCACTATTTTCGATTTTTGCCCTTTTCTCTGTCTACTTTTTTGTTTTAAAAGATCTCCCTTCCCCATCGCGTCTTGGAAGTTCGGATTTGGCTCAGTCAACGAGAATTTTTGACCGAAACGACAAATTGCTTTTTACAATCTATAGAAACAGGGACTTAACATTTGTCCCGCTTTCTGAAATTCCAAAACAAATGCAGCAGGCAACAATTTCAGTTGAAGATAAAAATTTTTATTACCACGGGGCAATCGACCTTAGAGGAATAACAAGGGCTTTAATCGCTATTCTCTTCCATAAGAGAATCGAAGGGGGATCAACGCTTACACAACAATTGGTCAAAAATAGTTTACTTACCCCGGAACGAACTCTTCCGAGAAAAGTGAAGGAGGTAATTCTAGCTTACGCAACCGAAGCAGTATATTCAAAAAACCAGATATTGGAAATGTATTTAAACCAGACTCCTTACGGAGGAACTGCTTGGGGAGTTGAGGCTGCAGCTAAAACTTATTTTGGGAAAAGCGCCAAGGACTTGGACCTCGCCGAATCTGCACTTATTGCAGGGCTACCCGAGGCTCCCACCACAAATTCTCCATTCGGTGCCCACCCCGAACTTGCAAAACAAAGACAAGAGCAGGTTCTGTCGGATATGTATTCCGAAGGATATATAACCGCAAAACAACGGGATGATGCTAAAAAAGAACAGCTTAAATACCAGAAGTTCGCAAACGAAATAAAGGCTCCGCACTTTGTTTTATACGTTAAGGATTTGTTAATAAAAAAATACGGAGAAAAGATGGTTTACGAAGGAGGGTTAAATGTCAAGACAACTCTTGATTTGGATATCCAGAACTATGCCCAAGCATCTGTCGCAGCGGAAGTCGCTAAGGCTTCATATGCACATATAACTAACGGCGCGGCAATGGTAGTAAAGCCTGGAACCGGAGAAATACTTGCAATGGTTGGTAGCAAAGATTACTTTGATCCAAATATCGATGGGAATGTAAACGTAACAATTGCAAATAGACAGCCTGGATCTTCGATAAAACCCGTAAATTACGTTACCGGACTTATGAAAGGATATACTGCGGCTACACCTTTCGTAGATAATAAAATTTGTTTCCCAAATCAAGGAGGACAAGAGTATTGCCCGGTGAATTATGACGGGAAATTTCATGGCGTTCTCTCCATGAGATACGCTTTGGGAAATTCCGTGAATATCCCGGCGGTTAAAATGCTAAAGCTCAACGGCATTCCGGCGATGATTGAGACTGCAAATAAGTTGGGCATTACTTCGTTTCAAAATCCCGATAATTACGGACTCTCGCTCACCTTAGGAGGAGGCGAAACGACAATGATGGAAATGGTGCAGGCTTACAGCGTTTTCGCCAACGAGGGGTACAAGGTTGACCTCACTCCGATCCTTAAGGTTACAACTTCAAACGGTAAGGTTTTGGAAGAATATAAGCCTCCGCAAAGCCCAATTTTCGGAAAGAAAGTTTTGCCCCAAGACGTCTCATACATAATGTCCGATATCCTGGCCGACAATGGGGCAAGAGTTATGGAATTTGGAGAGAATTCAGAGCTCAGAATCCCTGGGAAAATTGTCTCGGCAAAAACCGGGACTACAAATGACTTCAGGGACAACTGGACCTTTGGCTATACACCGTCGTATGTCGTCGGCGTCTGGGTCGGGAACAACGATAATAGCCCTATGTATTCTGTCGCA
>DASRFS010000010.1:0-16880 GCA_035651435.1 Patescibacteria group bacterium
TTAGATATTGTTCATAGGTTTTGTGATAATCAAGATGCTCATTGGTGATATTTGTAAGCACTCCTACCTTAAAAGGAATTCCGAAAACTCTATTTTGATCCAGAGCGTGGGAGGTTACCTCCAAAACAAAATAAGATGACCCTTTATCCTTAGCCTTTCTAAGAAAACTTTGAAGTTTGAATGACGATGGTGTAGTCACATGAAATCCAACTTCATAGTTTTTATCACCAATCGATGCTCCAACCGTAGAAATGATAGATGTTGATCGCTTTGAATTTTGGAGAATATGATAAATAATGTTTGAAGTTGTTGTCTTTCCGTCGGTACCCGTAACTCCTATGACTGTGAGAGATCTCGCCGGAAAACCGTAAATTAAATTAGCCAAAATTGAAATAAAGAAATGATAAATGTTTTTAATATCTTGCCACATATCAAGCTGTTTTTGCTCTAATCCTATCCCAAAATTTACCGCGCCTGCACAATCTACTCCTGTCTCTTGGATCTAAAAGCAGCATCTCAACTATTCGTTCGAGAAATAAGGTGTTTTGCGATCCTTTTACCAAAACGATATCATTTTCCTTAATAATCTCATTAATAATCTTTTTTGCTTCTGAAAAAGTTTCAAATGACAAAAATTTATGGTTATTTTTCGATAATACCGGAGCAGCGTATTTTTTCATTAAAGGACCAATCAGAAGTACCAAATCTGTTGTTTCTAAAAGTTTAGCTGCCACCTTCTTATGATAGTCTTGGGCAATAATCCCAAGCTCCCTCATGTCTCCAACAATTGCTACCTTTCTTCTTTTTCCGGAAACTCTTTTTAAGAGGTCTAATAAATCGATTATTGGAGAAAGGGTTGCATTGTTGTAGCTTGAGTCGATAATAACAGTATCTTTTTTCCCTTTGAAAAGGGTTATTCGTCCGGGTGGTAAAGAAAATTCTTTTTCTATAATTTCTATTGCCTCGGGGATATCAAATCCAAACCTAACTCCTATTGAGATTGCCATAACAATAGTGTATGCATAGTGATCAGGCAAAGGCTGAGGTATATTCACCTTATACTTATTATTTTTATGAATAAAATATACTCGAAAATTTTTGATATCCGCTTCTGTCTTTTCTATGAAAAAATCGGAGATCATCTCTTTGGCAGAAACTGCAATCTTTGCTGCTTTTATACCTTTAGCTCCTCTTATATTCGGATCGTCTACGTTTAAAACTGCCAAGCCATTTTCCGGCAAAGAGGTTAAAAGCCTTAACTCCTCTCTTACTGTAAGGTCTAAAATTTTCTGCTTTTCCTTTGTCTCAGATTCGAAATAAACACTATGCTCAAATGAAATATTGGTTAAAGCGGCGATTTTAGGTTTAACAATCCCAAGAAGATAGGTCATGTTTTTGGGCTCATTTGGCCCGTCTATTCCAAGCTCTGCGACCAAAACCTCAAACCTATTCCAGTCAAAAATAACTCTAAGGGGAGCTAAAACAGCTACCTTTATCCATTCGGCTAAACTATAATTTTCCATCTTTAATCTTAGTACGCTAAGGGGGATTCCTGTCTCACTATTTTTTCCTTTGGTCTCCAAAACCTTATATTTATGCCTAAGTACTAAGGAGGTTAAGCTGGTAAGCGAGGTTTTACCGCTTGCCCCACCAATGCCTACAATTACTGGCCTGAACTTAAGAAGCTGCAATCTTGCACAGATTCTTAGGTATCGGAGAAAAATTGAAGCTAAAGTCTTCTTCATTTGAATTCAAATTGTACTACTATTCGGAGCCTGGAGCAATTCCAAAATAAGCAAAAAGGTCTTTTGCGATATCGAAGAAAATAGGAGCAGCAGTCTCGGCTCCGTAAATCGACGTTTTGGGCCTTTCTAAAACCACAAGCATTACAAACTTAGGATCGTCGGCCGGCCCAAAACCAACAAACGAGGCTATTGTATTTGAAGGATCGTAATGTCCCTGAATCGGTATCGAAGCAGTTCCCGTCTTTCCTGCTACCCTATATCCTTTTAGCCTTGTCCAAGAAGCCTCACCCTTGTTCACCGCATTAACCATTATTTCAGTCATTATTTTGGCAGTTTTCGAGTCTACGGGACTTCCCAGAACTTTTGGTTTAACCCTGACAACATCTCCATCCGGGGTCTCCACAGCCGAAACTACGTGCGGTTCCATCCTTTTTCCACCGTTTGCTATTGCTCCTATAGCGTCTAAAAGCTCCATAGCCGTAACAGATATGCCTTGTCCAAAAGACGCAGTCGCAACATCGACTGGGTACCATTGATTTTCAGGTTTTAAAGAGGGAGATACCTCTCCCTGAAGATCGATTCCCGTTAGATCTCCTATGCCAAACGACTCCAGATACTTTAACATTCGTGAAATACCCAGCTTTTGGGAAACAAAAACCATTCCCGTATTATCGGAGTGCTGGATTACCTCAATCATATTTGTATCCTTATAGTATTTGTTATTCCATGTTTTAATTTGGTAATTGTATACCTGAACAGGCCCCCCGCAGATAGGACACTTCGTTGTTGGAGTGATTACATTTGAATCGAATGCCGAAGACATAACTAAGGGTTTAAAAGTAGAACCGGGCTCAAACCTGTTTGAGATAAACGGGTTTTTATAGAGGTCGGCTGAATAATCCTGGTAGCTTCTCGGGTCAAAAGATGGGAAAGAAGCCATTGCAAGAATATTTCCTGTTTTAGGATCCATTATTCCTACCATTCCGGAATCAGCACCATATCTTTCTATTCCCTCTTTTAATTTCTCTTCGGCAATAAACTGTATAGAACGATTAACAGAGAGCAGTAAGCTGCTTCCGTCGATTTGGGTACTCCTTGAGTTTACTTGGGAAAGTATCGGTTTCCCGAAGGCGTCGTGTACTTGAATTGCAATTCCCTCTTTACCCCTTAGGAGCCTATCGTAAAAACCTTCTATTCCAAAATATCCTTTATCTTTTCCTTGATCATCCTTCCCTACGAATCCTATTAGCTGCGCTGCCATAGATGCTTCGGGATAGAAACGGGAATATTGTCTTTGAAAACCGATCCCTTGAATATTTAACTTTTCGAGTCTTTCCTTCGTATCGGTATCAATTCGTTGTGCGATCGGGACCCACACCTTATCAAGAGCCAGGGAAGCGCTGGCAGATGCTTCATCAACTTTTAAAACACCGGCTAGCTCTTTAGCCGTTATTTTTTTATCTTTTATATCTTTGGGGTTAGCAAAAACTAGATATGAAATTTTATTCGCCGCTATAGGAAAATCGTCCGAAGTCTTTATTTTTCCTCTTTCGGGCTCGATTGTGACGGTCTGTCCGTACTGTGACCTTCCTAAATCAGATAATTCCTCCGCTTTAACAATTTGCCAATAAAAAAGGCGGAAGACTACCAAAAGAAACAAAAAAAGAAAAAAGATAAGTGAGAACCTAAATCTTCCTGTCATCTCTGGGCAATCGGAAGAGGATTTGAGAGAACAAAACTTTCCCTTTTTTCAGTAAAACCAAGTTTTGCCGCTTCCGATGCCAAGTTTGTTAAAGAAGACATGCTCAGAAGTTTTTCTTCTAAAAGATCATTTTGAACTCTAATGGATTGCATTTGGTCATTTAGTTTACCTAAGACTATACCCGATGTTGAGATTCTATTTGAAACCACAACCCTACCGAGGGCTAGTAAAATTACTACCACGATTAACCACCTTATTATTTTACCGTATAATCCCATATTTACCCCTTTCCTAAATCCGTTTTTCAAAGCACCTTAACTTGGCGCTTCTTGCCCTGGGATTCTCACTTATTTGTGTTATCCCGGGCACCACAGGTCTTTTTGTTAAAACTATCCCCTTGCCCTTCTTTTCGAATTCCTTAAAGCTTTTCTTAATTGCTCTGTCCTCCAGAGAATGAAAGGAAATGGCAACGATTCTTCCTCCATCTTCCAAAAGCTCCAGGGCTTCGGGCAAAGAATTTTTCAAATTCTCAATTTCGCTATTTACTGCTATCCTGAACGCTTGAAAAACTCTTTTACTCAAATCGGCGCGCTTTTTGTTGGTGATTTCTCCGTAAATACCGTACGCTTCCTTTATTACCTCTACCAAGTCCTGCGTGGTCTTTATCGCCTTTTTTTGCCTTCTTTTAACTATTCCCTCGGCTATGGACTTTGACCTTGGCTCCTCGCCGTATTCGGTAAAAATCTTGACTAACTCTTCTTTTGTTGCAAGATTTGCCAAGTCCGAAGCGGTAAAGCCGGAATTCCTATCCATTCTCATATCCAATGGGCCTTCCGTCTGGAAACTAAACCCTCTACCTACTTCATTTATCTGGTGGGATGAAACGCCAAGATCATAAATAATTCCAAGAACCTTCTCAAATCCTCTTTCTTGAGCGATTCTTCTTAAATCCCTGAAATTTCCCTGAAAAAGAATGAGATTCTGGTCCTTTAGGTTCGCTTGAACAAACTTTATTGCTTCTAAATCTCTATCTATTCCCAGAACCTTTCCACCCATCTCAAGAATTTTTTTTGCGTGTCCTCCACCTCCGAGAGTTGCGTCGATATATTTCTCGCCTTTTTTAACTTGTAAAAGATCTAAAGCTTCCTTTAAAAGGACGCTTTTATGATAGGAACCATCTATCAAGCTTTGCTTCAAATTATTTAGCGTCATTTTTATCAACCAACTTTTGTGAAATTCTGTCTATTTTCTTTTCCAAAACCTTTTGATACTGACGCCAATTAACTTTGTCCCAAATTTCAACGTACCTTGATAATCCTACGAATACAATTTCGCTTTTAATTCTTCCAAATTCTCGCAAAAAGATAGGTATAATAAACCTTCCCTTACTGTCCAGTTCGACCTCAACTGCTCCACCAAGAAGGAATCTTTGAGTTTCGCGGGCCTCAGATTGAATAAAAGGTTTGCCCTCTGTTCCTTCAAGCAAAGCCTTCCAGTTTCCTTCTGAAACAACAATAAGCGAGTTCTCATATCCTAAAGTTATTATTAATTTGTCTCCTAATTCTTTTCGAAACTTTGCTGGAAAAGCTACTCTACCCTTAGCTCCGAGCTTAGCTTCATACTGCCCTATTAACATACCTGCCTGTGGCGGCCCACTTTAGACCACTTTATTCCATTTTGAGACAGTATTGAGGCAGTGTCAAGAGGCAAACATCCCAAAATAGGGTATATTCGGTAAATAAAGCACTAGATAAAGGCTTCTTACAAATTTAATACAAAAAACGAGGCTATTGGAGTTCGACCGAAGCTTGGGCTTGGTAGACTTTTCCGTCGGTCTTGTTAACTTTTACGATTACTTTTATATTATGTACTTCTGTGTCAGGATGACAGACATCCGAACAAGTTCCTAAATACGCATCTGTTTTAACCGGTTGGCCAGGAGTTTTGACGTCTACGTGGCCTAGAGCGCCTCTTGGAATGTCTCCCTTTGAAAGATAAGACAATTCATAATCGATCGAGGCTATATCTTTGGTGTTATCGACTTCAATCGTAATTTTATGCTTATCGGAGCTTGGAGTTAGCGTAAGACCTATTTCTTTGGCTGAAATAGTCGGAATTGACTGCTCCTGGAGACCCGGAGCTGTAGTTTGAGTCTTAGATCTTCCAAAAATAAAGTATCCACCAACGGCAAGAACTACCACTGCCGCTAAGATCCCAATTAAAAGTTTTCTATTCACCTAAGTATTGTAAGAAGCTTCGAAATCATTGTCAAGCAATTTTTGTTTTGAGAAAACTCTCCAATTCTTGAATTTTTAGTCTCTCTTGTTTTGCGGTGTCTCGATCTCGAACGGTAACAGTATCGTCCTCAATAGTCTGAAAATCTACCGTAATACAAAAAGGAGTACCTGCTTCGTCCTGAGCAAAATATCTTTTTCCTATATTGCCTCGGTCGTCCCAAGCAGCATTAAACTCAATCTTTAATTCGTCATAAATTTTTCTGGCTTTTTCCACTAACTCCGGTTTATTCGCTAATAGAGGGAATACCGCAACTTTGAATGGGGCGAGTTTCGGATGTAACTTCAAAACAACCCTATCACCGTCTTCATGGTATGCGTCAATCAAAAAGAACAAAGCCGAACGATCCACTCCGCCCGAAGTCTCAATTACCCAAGGAGTAAATTCTTTTCCTTCGTCCATATATTTTTGATTGTGGCGCGATAAATCCCAATCTCCTCTGTTATGTATTCCTTCAAACTCTGACCAACCAAATGGTGCGTTATATTCGATATCTTCCGCAGCTTTTGCATAATGTGCAAGTTCGCCTTTTTCATGGGGCCTTGTCCTAAGATTAGTTTTCTTAATTCCAAGCGATTCGTACCACTTGAGCCTTTCATTTTTCCAATAATTGAACCGCTTGTTCGCTTCTTTTTCCTCAACAAAATACTCCAGTTCCATTTGCTCAAATTCTCTACTTCTATAAGTAAAGTTTCCGGGAGTTATCTCGTTTCTAAAAGCTTTTCCAATCTGTGCTATTCCAAAGGGAATTTTTACACGGGTTGAATTAACAACATTTCCAAAATTAACAAAAGCTCCCTGTGTTATTTCTCCCCGAAGATATACTTTTTGTTTTGGTTCGGTCACTCCAAGATATGCCTCGACCAGAAGATTAAACTCTTTTGGCTCGGTCCACTCAACTTTCTCTTTGTGAGAGCTTTCGTGGTTTGCTATTTCCTCTTTTTTATCGGCCCTAAACCTTGCGTGACAGATCTTGCATTCAATAAGCGGATCGGTAAACTCAGCGAGATGGCCGGATTTTTCCCAAGCCTTCGAGTTCATTATTATCGCGGCATCTATTCCAACAACGTCCTCTCTCCATTTCACCATTGTATGCCACCAGTGTTTTTTTATGTTTGTTTTTAGCTCTACCCCAAGTGGCCCGTAGTCCCAAAAACCCTGAAGTCCTCCGTAGATTTCCGATCCTGGATAAATAAATCCTCGCCTTTTACAAAGGGCGACAATCTTATCCATTAGGTTATCCATATAACAATGATATCAAAACACCATTGAAATGGGAAGAATTGCAGAGTAGAATACCCTTTTATGTCTTACCTTGAGAGGGATCCTGTTGGGAATGTCTTTGAATTTATTAGTGAATGCAAAGGAAGTGACGACAGGGGTGAAGCCATGATAGCAAATTCTTTTTATGAGCTTTTTCAATCTGGTCTGTATGTTAACAGAATATATAGAAAGGAGAACACCGAGGCAAATGGTTCTTATAAAAGAGTAAGAGCGGGAAAAATAATAAGATTTGGCGAGGGAAGCTATAACGCTATTTATATTTATCCGAATTTTACAGATCTTGTTGAACTTTTAAAAAATGACGAACCCAACTCAAGGGTAAACAGAAAATTGAAACAGATTACTCGGGGGGCGCACATCGACTATATCGATGAACGTGAAGTTGGAGAACTTTTGCGAAAAGAAGGGTTAAGTACGGTTGCTGCCATTTTGTTAACATCGAAGAATGATCTTGAAGGGGGGAGAATTCAACTTTTCTATCCAAAATTTTTTGTTGAGGAATTCGGACATGACGCCGCAAAAGTTGCCGCTACAATCTTATATTCTGCTCCCAAAATTGATGAATCGCACATAGCGGAGCTGAAAGAGGATTTAACGAGAAGGTCTAGAAACGGTTAATAATCCTACGAGTTTTTAGTTTTCTCTCCAAAATTTTTTCGATATAAAGTGTTGTGTCAATTTCCTTATGCTCCCTTGGCAGATATCCCAACTCCTCCAATAAACTTTTTTCGAATCTATGAACTAATCCACTATCTAATTCATCGAGAACTCCAAGCATTAAATCGTAAACCCGAGGATGCGCTTGATGTTCGGGGCAGAGACTATCGACAACTTCACATACATGAAAGGCAAGCCCTACCAAATCCAGATTTTTTCTAATTTGCGAGAATGTATTAATAACTTCTGCCTCCGAAAGAAGATCCAAGTTGTGGCCTTGATGTACGGACACTTCCACTTGATTAAATAATTCCATGTTGGGGCCGCGTCTACTTTTTATTTTTCTGACCCCTTTTGCAAGGATTTTTATCTTGCCGTATTTTTTCGTAAAGAGAGTAATTAGACGATCTGCTTCGCCCAAGTTTTTTCTTTTTAAAACAATACCTTCTGTAGTATAGGCATTCATTAGAGGGAGAGCTTGAGGTTCCTGTCGCTATCAAGATTAAATTTTTCCCTAGCCGAGCCACCGACCAAAACCGTGTATTCAAACGCCGGAGTTCCCGGTTGTTTTTGGATTAAAAGTGGCAGAGGAGAACCCTTTGCCAGTTTGAATGGGAGGGTGTAAGAAATTGTAAATTTGGCAACTCCCTTAGGCCGTATTGTTAAAAATCCTTCGAATACTGTTTTGCCCAACTCATCGTACGATATCATTTTTACTTCGGAACCTTGAGAACTTTGCATTTTGCTTCCTTTTGGGACATATATTCTTATCCAGTCCCGAAGAACAGCATTCAAGCAAAGGTTTCCCCTCTCCAAGTTACAGTCTGATGGAGGATAAGGATTTTTATAGTTTATAGTTATGGTTTTTTGAATTGTTCCGTCGCCTGAGACGTTGTAGTTTTGGGAAACATCTTCGGTTGTAAATAGATTGGACTTTGCTCCTCCAAAATTGGCTTCATTTATATGAAGATAATCACCTTCAAACGGCACGATTCTTCCAGAAATGTTCAGGGCTTCCAAACCTTTTTGCGCAGCAGTATCATAAACGTAATAAAGTATGTTTTTTTGCGCCGATTGGTTTATCATCTCTTGGAAAAGTGGTCCCCAGTAAAGTTTTGGGGAGGAAGAAAATGCTTTGTTCATTATGGCATACATTAAATCTCCAATAATGTTTTTCCTTGCGGCATTTACTGCATAAACATTTACATATCTAAAGTCTGCCTGTACGGGAGTGTCTGCAATTTCTTCGAGAGCATAAATAGTTTGGGGACATCCACACCTTGGATCATCCTTTGTTGTAAAGTGAGTTCCGTCAACATCCATGTCTCCCAGAATCCTCATTGCTCCTATTAATGCATAAGTATCAACCGCTATTATTCCATCTACTTTAGGTCCGGATGATTGATCATACATATCCTTGAATGTTTTCATTGATTCAACAAAGTCAGGAGATAAATTACTGTCCCGAAGATTAAATACTTTAACGTTTGGTAAGTACTGCAAAATTGGCCTTGGTGCCTCTTTCTTTCCGAAAATGCTCGAATCTAATGAATAAATATCCGAAGATCCGTCAACATGAATTATTCCGTGCTCAAGCCTAAAAATAGAATAGGCTGTTATAAACCCTCCGGTCGGACGAAGCTCCTTATCATTTTGAAATATAACTAAATATTTTTTTGGATCCGGCTCTCCAAGAAGCTGGGGAAGTATCTTTATCAAAGGCCTTGCATCGTTAAGTACAACCGCTCCATCATCTGTAAATTTCCTAAGCTGTTTTACTTGATTATTAATATTTGACCCAAAAATAAACGCAGGGTAACGATTGGGGTCTATATTGTCAATCTCCTTTTTTGCCTCATTAACATTACTCGCTATGTCGTCAATTTTAGGAGTTACTTTCCCCATTGTTCTTACAGCCGTCTCTATCCTCTGCTGCGCAGTCCCCCCTACAAAACTTCCTTGTCCTTTAAGGCCCAAAACGTCAGAATAAGGAGCGATTGATGCTATTAGCGTATCTGCAGCGTTGAGACCCTGAAACGCGGCTTTTATAAAGTGATCCCCATCACTTACATAACTTCCTATGATTGGAAAATACTTTAAAGGAAGAATTAGTTTGTATTTATTTTGAGTTTCTACCAAATCAACTCTGGTTTTTTTGAGTTCTTCGCCCGCAAGTGCTATATTTTGTTTTTTTAAAGCATCGTAGGCTAGCTTTGCTTGGGACTCTGTCTTTTTGGCCGAAGCAATAACGGAGATAGCAGGAAGAGAGAATACAAGCAATATCAAGACCAATAAACCTATAACAACAGCAACAATCCTGGAGTTTCTTCCACGAAGATTGGGTATTCTAAAAAAATTTTTAATTTTTAAAATCGGGGACTGATTGGCTACCGAGGACCCACCTAAATTAGGAATTTCGTCCATATAAAGATATTACCAAGTAGAATTTTGAAGGTCAACTAGAGGGCACCTTTACCGGATATCATGGCCCATGGAGTTTTAAAAACTATAATAAGATCATAAATAATTGATCTTTTCTTAACATAAGCAGCATCCATTTTAATTCTTTTATCAAAGTTAATTTCCGACCTCCCTGAAACTTGCCAAAATCCGGTTATTCCCGGCTTAACCGAGAGCACGATTTTCACTGCAGTCCTAGTTTGCGGATATTTCCTTTGTTGATTACGAAGCTCGTCCGGATAATAAGCTCTTGGACCAACAAGACTCATGTCCCCTTTAAAAACGTTCAAGAGCTGCGGGACTTCATCCAAGGAGTGTTTCCTTATAAAGTGTCCAACTCCCGTAATCCTAGGATCATCTTTTAATTTATAACTTCCTTTTCTATACTCTTCATAAAATTTTGCGAACTTTGGATTCTCTCTTAAAATCTCATGGGCATTTTGGATCATCGAACGAAATTTATACATTTTGAAAAGTTTACCGTTTTTTCCAACCCTTTCAGGTGTATCAGCCAAAACCGGTCCCTTTGAATCCAACGTTATTGCTATAGCAACCAAAATAATAATTGGAAGAAAAATAAGAATAAGTATCGAAGAAAATAAAATATCTATTACCCTTTTTGTCAATTCATAAATTCTGCTTTTCTTTACTTCTGTGTATGGCATATTAGGCTAGGTGCTCGTTTTCCGTTCCATTAAGACTTTCTACAAATTTTTTAATTTTGGGAACAGATTTTTTTGGACAGATCAAAATAACATCTTGCGTATTTATTACTAAAAGTTCCTCCATATCTATGCCGACCAACATTTGATCCGTATAGTTATAGGCAAGACTATCTTTAGAGTCAATTATCATAACTTTTCCTTTCGTAACATTCTCTTTGTCGGTTTCACTTAATGCTTCCTTTAAAGATTCCCAGGCGCCTATATCGCTCCACTTCAAATTTTGCGCAATTACTAATCCGTCAGAGGGTGATATTTTTTCAAGTATTAAATTGTCAAATGATATTTTCTCCAGGGCCGGATAAATTTTTTTGAGTTCATTGCCAAAATCTTGGGTCTTCCAAGCCTGTTGAAGATCTAGAAGGTTTTTGTACATTTCCGGTGAAAATTTCTCATACAAAGAAAAAAGAAAAGAAGGAGTTGTGGCAAAATAACCGGTATTCCATACATGATTAGGGCTTTCGTGGAATTTCTCCGCAATTTCCAAGGTTGGACGATAATGGAAACTCTTGAGTTCGTGTATAGAAACTTCTTCTATATTTTTTACCTCATTCCCAAATTCAATCCATCCAAGATTTTGGCTAGGAAACCTTGAATTTTCTCCAATGAAGATTATCTTATTTTTATCGTCTTCCAATAGCTTCCCCGCCGTCACTAAAGTTTTCTGGAACAAAGCCTCATTTTTTACAATGTGATCGCTCCAAAGAATTATGAACGGCTCATTCGGTGATTCTTTTCCAAGAATTGCCGCCACCAAACCCACTGCTGCACCAACATCCCGCATTTCCGGTTCAAGAATAAAATTTTCTTTGGGGATTTGAGGGAGTTGTTCAAAAAGTATATCCTTATAAATTTCTCCTGAAGAAATATAAAGATCTGCTGGATCTACGATTGGAAGCACCCTTTCTACTGCCGACTGGACGGTAGATTTATCTCCAATAATTTTTTCGAACTGCTTTGGTGTTTTTTTTCGCGATAATGGCCAAAGTCTTGTTCCAACTCCACCTGCAAAGATTACAATCTTCATACGAAATTTTGCTGAATAAATTCGTTCAAGTTATTTTCGAAATGTTTGAACGAAAACCTACGAGCGTTCTCGAAGCAATCTTGTGTATTATATCTAGATTCATCAAAATTTACCAACGCGCTCTTAAGTGAATCAACTGTCCACTCATCGAAAAAAATCCCGGTCTTTTCGTTTACTATCTCAAGTGCTCCACCTTTTTTCAGAGCAATCACGGGCTTACCGAATGCCTGAGCCTCTATCATTGTGAGCCCTAGGTCTTCTATTCCCGGAAATATCAAAGCCTTACAATTTTTATAGTAGTTCTTTAATTCTTCGTCTGTCAATTCACCTGCAAATTGAACCGTCTTTCCCGCAATCCTTTTTAAAAAAATCTCTTGAGAGCCTTTTCCTACAACTTTAAGCGGTAGATTTAAATCCGAACAGGCTTTAACGGCAAGCTCTAAATTTTTATAGGGAACGAGCCTTGAAACAATCAAGAAGTATTTACCCTTAGACGGATTTATAGATCCCGGTTCTAACAAGGTTTGCGGCGGATATATTACTTTTGATTCTCTTCCATAATATTTCTTGATCCTTCCCTTAACTTCCTTTGATATGGCAATAAAATGGTCGGGCCTTTGCGCAGCTATCCTATCCCACGTTTTAAGGTAGAAAACTAAGGGTTTAGACAAAATTCTAAGATAACTATTTTTGAAGTAGGTATTATATCCACTCCAAAGATAGCGTGTCGGCGTCAAACAATAACAAATATGGAGAGTACCGGGCTTTGTGATTACGCCCTTTGCCGCTTCACTGGTTATTGAGATGACTACGTCGTAATCATCAAAGCTGAAATTTTCGAATGCGATTGGCATAAGAGCTGCAAATCCTTCGTGGAAAGAAGATGCGAAAGGAAGCTCTTGAAGGAAAGAAGTTTTAATATTAAATTTTGATGCCCAAGAAGCTCTGCTGTGATAAACAGACGTAAAAAGAGGCGCATTTGGAAAAATTTTTTTAAGGGAAAGCAATAGTCTTTCTGCTCCTCCCCATTTATTAACCCTATCGTAAACTAATGCTACTTTCATATTTGACATTTAGGGCGAAGTCCGCAAGCTCTGCTTATAAATATTTAACGTTTCTTTTGCCATTTTTTCCCAGGAAAATTCTCTGGAGACTTTAAGTTCGGATTCCACTATTTTGTTTTCATCATAGTTATTATTTATCGCTGTCAAAACTTTCTCATAAATTTCGCTTTCCTTTTTCGGATCAAAATAAATAGCGGAATTCTTACTAACCTCTCTAAACGCTGGTATGTCCGACAATAAAGCAACACATCCATTTGCCATTGCTTCCAAGACAGATAATCCAAAACCTTCCATAAACGAAGGAGCTATGAAATATTTGGCCTCGCCATAAAGTCGAGAGAGCTCGCTATCGGTAATGTTATGAATAAACTTTATGTTTTGACCTGCTTCTCTTTTCAACCTCTCATAAAAGTAATCGTCTTTCCCAACCAAAATTAATCTTGCACTTTTTAATTTATTGAAAACTCTCACCAATTTTTCCAAATTTTTGTGAGGATATGCATTTCCAACATACAAAAAGAACTGCTTCTTTCCTAAGTTTTTCTTTATTAGTTTCCGATCGGCTGCTTCGTAGGTAACAGAAATTTTATTAGGATTTATTTTAAAATGATCAACGATTTCTTCTTTAGTTTGTAAAGAAGGAACTATTATTCTTCTGGAGTTAAAAGCTAATTTTCTAACAAGAAACCTATAAGCCAAAAGTTTGACTCCATAGAACGGAAGAGGAAGCGTGGATGCCCTGCCGGTTGGATAATGATGAAGAATTAAATCATGAATGGTTAAAATAAACGGTTTATTATAAAAAAGAGGCGCGGAAATATAAGGAAAATGAACCATATCAAGATTTTCTTCATTTAAAATTCCCGGAAATTTTAACTGTTCGGAAAGACTATGCCAAGGGATATCTACCTCAACGATTTTAAAATTTGGGGATTTGACCGAAACCTTATCTTTCTTTCTTACAAATAACACATAATCATTAACTTTATCAATTTTCTCTAAGTTGAAGACTAAATTCCTAATGTACCTTCCAACCCCGGTTTGATTCCAAAGTCTTGCGTCTATTCCAATTTTCATGATCTAATCTTTTGAGTTGAATACCAAAATTTAAGGTTTATAAACTTATCGACCAAAAAATCAACAATCACGGGATATTTCCCTTTATACTGTTTTCTGTAGAGAATTTTCATTGCATCATATCTTGCAACTGTTGCCGCTTTCTGGGTTTCCAAATCTGCGTGAGACAAGTGTTTTGAATGATTTTTGATTCCGCTCGAAATCCCCTTGTAATGTAGAATCGATACCCTTGGAACAAAATAAATTTTCCATTTATTTTTCAATAGCTCTAAACAGAAATCCAGATCTTCGCCGTAAAAGAAATAATCCTCATCCCACCAACCAATATCTTTTCCTGCTTCTCTTCTGACTAACATAAAAGCCCCCGCGCACGCTTTAATTTGATGCGTTTTATTCAAATCCTCCCATCCCATGTGATATCCGCCGAAAACTCTCGAGCGGGGTAAAAGTCCCTCAAGCCCGGAGAAATAAGAGAAAGCATTCCATGGTGTTGGAAATCCTCGATGTGAAGCGTCATCCAAATTACCATTAGGCAAAAGAACCTTGCACGTTGCTGCGCCCGCATCTTTATTCTTATCCATAAATTTCAACATATACTCCAAAGTTTTAGGATAGACATTTGTATCCGGATTTAAGAATAAAATATATCGTCCTTTAGATATCTTTACCCCTTGATTGTTCGCCGAAGAAAAGCCGGAATTATTTCTGTTAACGATTAATTTGATCCTGGGAACAATTTTTTTTAGCTCTTCTACCGAACCGTCTTTAGATGCATTATCCACCACAATAATTTCAAGGTTCTTAAGGCTAGGCTCAAATAGTGAATCGAGGCATCTTTTTAGATATTCTTTGGCGTTGTAATTTACAATAACAATGGATAAATCAATCATTTTAGAATTTCCGAATAAACTTCATTCAATTTTTTGGCTATTTTGGTCCAAGAGTAATTTTCTTCGACAAACTTCCTTGCGCTCTTTCTGTTTTTTTCCCAACGGTCCTTATTTTGTAAAAGACTCAAAACTTCTTTAGCAAACTCATCCGTGTTATTTGCCTTTATTATCTCTTTTCCATCCGTTATGCCTCTTGCGCCTAAAGGAGTTGTAACCACAGGAACCCCGGAAGCCATGGCTTCCAAAATTTTAAAACTCGTTCCCCCTCCAACCCTTACAGGAGCAAGCAATATATATGATTTTTTGTAGATTTCGTATGCATCTTTTACATTCTCATCAAAAACAACATTCGAAGACCAAAGTTTTCTAATACTATTGGGGATTTCTTTTCCGACTATCCAAAGTTTTACATCAACGTGGGATTGGGAATAAATTTTCGGCCAAATTTCTATGAGAATCCATTTTGCAGTCTCGCGATTTGCTATCCATTTAAAATCACCTATGAATAATATTCTTTTTTCTTGGAGAACATTCGGAGTAAGAAAAAAAGTTTTTTCATCGACACCATTTGGGACTATAGAAACCCTCTCTTTAGCGTACAAGTCCCTGGAAGGCGCAGGAAGGCCCTTATCGACAATTTTTTTATCTTCCTTGGAAACACAAATGATTCTAGCAGCCTTTTTCCAAGCTTTCTTTTCGGATCTTTTAAGTTTTGCCGTATCCCACGATAAGAGCGGTTTTAACAAAGGATTAACGGTCTCTGAATATCTTTGATAAACGTCGTACTCGATATTATGTTCTGCCAAAACAATGGGAACATTTGTCCTGGGAACATTTTGTAAAACATAAAAAGTTTCAACGTGAATCAAATCAAATTGCTGATCCTTAAGCTCTTTATTTATTTTATCCTTCATTAGAGAGCTTGTATGACCGACAATTAAAAAAGGAGACAAAGAGAAAGCTGTTTTTAAAATATTAACTAAACTCCATTGTTTTTTTCTTCTAATGGTCAGGACTTTTTGGCAGTATTTTTTAATTTCTTCTACATCGGAATCTTTTTGGAAATTTCTTCTCTCACAAACCAAAGTTATTTCATGTTTTTTAGAAAGCTGTTTAATCAGATTATACAAACGTATATTTCCGCCGTTAACCAAAGGATAAGGCAGAAATGATGACACCATTAAAATTTTCATTTCTTTAGAAGATAAAAAATAAGGTAATCCTTGGAGGATGCAACAACTTTATATTTACTTTCAAATCCAAAATCCTCCCGGGTAGGGTTAATAATAACCATATAAGATGCTCCATCTTTTATGAGCCCTTCAATGGGCTTTGAGAACGAAGCCCAGCCTTTTCTTTTGGTGTAATAAAGAAGTGTTGTATCCCCGTTGTAGAGGGCTATAACCTTTGAATCCTTAGGTGTTATTTGATCAACTTTTGCTCCGGCGGTGAGTATCGCTTGATTTTGAATATTATAATAATCCCTAACTTCAAACCAGCTGAAAGCAAACATAAAAAGAGCACTCAAAATTAATATTCCTCTTGTTAAATTTTTAGAAAAATACTGAGGTTTTAGAAGATAGTAACTACCAATGCCAAGAAATATACAGATTGAAGGAATAATAAGTATCTGATAATAACTGTGTTGAACATTTCCTCTTGCAACGACAGTTAAATAAAGGATTGATGAGAGAAGAAAGGATAAGAAATAAGCTTTGTTCTTATATTTTGAAATTATTCCAAAAATCAATATAAAAATTCCCCAAAACCCAAGAATTAATTCCGGAATTCTTGAAGCATATATCCAATGAAAATAAGCACCGGAAAAAAGAATATTTCCGCTATTTATAAGCCAGCCCGCCTGTGGTATTCCTTCGGGATATCGAAGCATCCAAAGCCTCCACATAGCAAAAGGTAAAACGGATAATAAAGAAAAAATCCACAACTTCCTTTCTTT
>DASRFS010000011.1:0-3018 GCA_035651435.1 Patescibacteria group bacterium
GCTTCCCTTGGCCGAAATTTCAAATGTGGAAATTAATAATTCACGATCTGTAATATCTGTCGTTTTTTATTATAAATCTTATAACGGAGGTGCAAATGTTAGTAGCCCTTTAGCTCAAATTTCCAAGAACGATTCCGCTACCTTGAGTCAGATTTCGGGTTGGAATAATGGTAATGGTCAGGTCCAGCCTTTGCCTTTGCCGGCAGTTATTAATACTGCTTCTCCTTCGGCTACTCCTACTCCTTCTTCGCCTTTTTGATCAGATCGGGTCTTAATTTTTTGGTAATTTCTTCAGACTCGTTATTTTTATACTCTTCGATTTTTTTGTGATTTCCGGATAACAAAACCTCGGGGACTTTTAGACCTTTATATTCGCTGGGTTTAGTGTATTGGTTGTGTTCTAAGAAAGATGAAAAGGACTCAGCTTCGGTGACTCCTTCTTTTAAGACTCCTTTGAGAAGCCGAGTGACTGAGTCAACTATTATCATCGCCGGAATTTCTCCGCCGGTTACTATGAAATCTCCTAGGGAAATCTTTGAATCGATAAAATTATCCACCCTGGCGTCTATTCCTTCATAATGTCCGCAAATTAAAATAAGATGGTTTAATTTCGATAGATTAAGCGCGATTTCTTGGTTATAGGTTTTACCATGGGGGGATAATAAGATTATTTTTTCTCCCTTTCCCTTTAATATTTTATCTCTAGCATTTTCGATCGCTTCCTCCAGGACATCTACTCTTAGAATCATCCCCTTGCCTCCTCCGTAAGGCGTATCGTCAACGACTTGGTGTTTTCCTAACCCAAAATCTCTTATATCCTTTAAGTTTATTTCAACTACTTTCTTTTCCTTAGCCCTTTTAATTATGGAATGAGAAAAAGGTCCCGTAAACATCTCGGGGAATAGGGTGAGAATTGTAATCTTCATTGAGAATTTAATTCTCCAGGAGATTTATATAGATTTTTTTATCTTGCTTTATTGCGGGAATTTTCATTACGTTTCTTATAGATCTAATGACTCTTCCGTTTTTTCCTATTACCTTCCCCATGTCATCTTTGTCTACTTTAATGGTGAAGTTTATTATTCCGTTTTGTTCCTGTTCGTCGACCTCAATTTTATCCCCTTTTTCGACAATCGCGGATAAGATGTACTCAATGGTTTTCTTCATTATTTCAGTAGTTTAGAGATGACCGGGCTTGGTTTGGCGCCAACCGAGATCCAATATTTTATTCGTTCCCTGTCTACTTCAAGTCCGTTATCAACGCCCTTAATATACCATCCAAGGTTTTCTATTGCTTTACCGTCTCGTCTGCTTCTTTTCTCCTTAACTACTACTCTAAATTTTCTTTCTCCCTTTTTTCCGGTTCGGGACAACCTAATTACCATTGACATAGTGGATTATTTTAACATTCCTTCACTTTTTTCTCAATAAGCCAGATAGTTTTATCAAAGAAGCTTTAGCGGCTTCTTCTTCGGCCTGTTGTTTTGATCTTCCTTCACCCTGCCCCAGTAGTTCATCTCCCATGTATGCTCCAACCTTAAATGTTTTTGCATGTGCCGGCCCTTTTTCCTCGAGAACTTTATAAAGAGGTGAAGCTTGTTTTTGGGCTTGAACTTTTTCTTGAAGAAGACTCTTGGGATCCTTGAAGCTTTTGCTTTTTACATACTCGTCTGCTTTTGGTAATAAAGCTTTGGAGATAAAATCCGTAACTTTGTCAATTCCGCTGTCGATAAAAAGAGCTCCAATGAATGCTTCAAAACAATTAGCGAGAATTGTTTGATTTTGTCTTCCCTTTGATTCCTCTTCCCCCTTGGACAATGTGAGGAGTTTTCCGAAATTAAGCTCTCTTGCTATTTCAGCCAAACTTTTGGTGTTAACCAAGAGAGCCCTTAGATTTGTTAGTATTCCTTCTTCAAAGTCGGGATATTTTTCGTAAAGATATTTCGAAACAACAAAAGAAAGAATGCTATCACCTAGAAATTCCATTCTTTCATTCGAAGAAATTTTTTCTCTAGATTCATTTAAAAAGGATCTATGAACAAATGCTTGTTTAAGTAGGCCCGGATTATTGAATTTTGGAAGGTCTATCATAGAAGAATATTTCCTAGTGCACCGTTTATAAATTGCGGGCTAGTTTCTCCCCCATATTCTTTGGCAAGTTCCACTGCTTCATCAATTATAACTCTAGGGGGCTGTTTTTTTTCCGTTAGTTCGTAGACTGCAAGTCTTAGTATCGCTAGATCAATTCTGTTAATTTTGTTTATTGGGAATTCCGGCGCGGCTTTCTCGATTATTTTATCAATAGTTTCTTTTTTTGAATAAATCGTCGTTGCCTCTTCGCTCACCTTTTGTTTATGGAAGTCCTCCATAAAGAGTTCTTCTACCAGTTTTTGTCTTCTTTTATGTCGTGGATCGAGAGGGTTCTTCATTTCTTGATTTCTTTGAAATTACCTGTCTACCTCCATAATACCCACAATTCGGGCAAATTGCATGCGGCAAAATTGAGGATTTGCAATTAGGACACGATACGTATTGTATTTGCGAAAGTCTAATGCTAGCCCTTCTTTTGCCCTTTCTTTGAATTGAATGTCTTCGTTTAGGTTCCTGCGGCATAATTTGTAAGATTTTACCTTATTTCTTTAGATGTTGCAATTGCCTAGTCGGGTGTGACCTCTTTGTTATCTAGATTATTAATTTTTTCTTGAAGATCTTTATACTTAGAAAGTTTAGGAAAAATTTCCTCGGCTTCCCTTCGTGTTTTGTCGATAAGATCAAATTGGGAGAAACTGGCGATCTTAAGATATGGCATTCCATGCTGCATTGTTCCGAATATTTCTCCCGGTCCTCGAAGTTTTAGATCCAGTTCCGCAAGCTCTGCCCCGTTAGTTAATGTTTCCATGGCCTTGAGGCGTTCCAGTGTCTCCCCATTTTTGCTTTGTGTGAAAAGTAGGCAAAAGGACTGCTTGTCCCCCCTACCAACCCGCCCCCTTAATTGATGAAGCTGCGCAAGGCCAAATC
>DASRFS010000012.1:0-9881 GCA_035651435.1 Patescibacteria group bacterium
GATTTCTTTTTCCTTGTAATGCAGCTGTCCAGGAAACCGCCGACTCCACTCTTTTTTGAGCACTTCTAATCATAGCCAGGACCCATTCGATGAAGTTGATATCGTATTTTCCCGCTTTTGTCGGAATATTTTCTACCTTCGCAACGTCTTTAAATTGTACAGATAGCTCCTTCGAGGATTTCGTAAGTTGCTTTATTTCGACCAAAATTTCCTGAATTCGGACTTTCGTTTCATGCTCCACTTGAGCTTCTGCTCTTCTTTCTGCGTGGATTATTTCCGATGCGTATTCCAGTCCTGCTTCGATTCGAACTTCTTTTTTTTCTTCTTTGAGATTAAGTTCTTCTCCAGGTTTAAGATCCCCGAATTGTTTCTTTTGATCGGCCTTTGAATTCGGGTTCAAAATCTGTTCCCACATATCAAAAACTGCCTTTTTTCCTTCTTGAGCGGCATATTTTCCGAGTTCCCCCGGAAAATTTTTCAAAACTTCGACTGAATCTATTGTCTGTCCTACTCTTTGTTTTTGTTTTTTCATGGATGTCTAAACTATCACAGGGATTTAATAAAATCAAGCGTTTTGCGCTGCCTTATGATCGTGGCAAGAAGATATCTGTTAGCTTCTAGATTTTTTCTTTCTTCTACGGTTTTGGCTGATTTTATCGATTCCTCTATTTCCTTATCGGTTACGTTTATTTTCTCTTCGTCCGCAATTTTTTGTAATGCAAACTCGAGTTTTATATCGTTTGTTGACCTTGTTTCGTATTCTGCCCTTAAAGCCTCTACGCTTCGTCCTGTCGAAGCTAGATACTGATCAAGCGTCATTCCCAGCCTTTTTACTTCATCAAGTGTTTGTGATAAGAGTCTGTCTACTTCACGCTCGATAATAATTTTTGGAACGTTAACCTTAACATTTTCCAAAATAACCTTCGTTATTTCCTCAAAAGCTATGGGCGTTGGTTCTTTGCCCGGAACAATAATCTTGCTTTTTGCAGTCAGTTTCTTTATTTCTTCCTTGTAGTTGCCAAGGTCAACGACAGGTGCTTCGCAGGTTAAGGCTGTATATTGCCACTCACTATCCTTGTCGAGCTTCTGGACGTGAATCTGGGGGCTTACAATGGGGTTCAGTTTGTTCTCTTGTATGGCTTCAAGATACGTTTGAGGCAAGAGTTTTCTAAGTATTTCTTCCTTTATTTTTTCTTCGTCCGCCTTCTCTTCAACGAGATTTTCGGGAGCTTTTCCTTTCCTAAATCCGGGAACTTCGGCTTTTTGAGCCGTTTCTTTTAAAACCTCTTTCCTTGTTTCTTCAATTCTCGAAGCAGGAATTGTTACCGTGAGGCTAATTGTTCCGTCTTCTAATTTTTGTAAAGCTGAAATCATTTTCGTCTCTTTAGCTTCCCTTTTTCTAGCATCCAACTCCAACTACTTGGTCCAGCAGATGCTTCTCGTATTGCAAATAAATCGCCGACAAATCTAGGATCAATTGAGTCAATTAGTTGTTTGAGCTCCTTTTCTTTAGGTGTGGTTGAGGCATTGAGAGTTAACATTCCAAATTTAAGATTTCCCGCACTTAATCCTTCGGCATGAAACCATAATTGTCCCCAAGTATAATCTTTTTTTACTCCATGATCCTGTTCAATGGCTTGTTTCATATCCTCATGCCTTCTTGCATTAGCAAAAAACCATTCAGAATTGGGACCTTCGCGAAATAATCCGACAAATAAGTAAGGAACATAACCACCAATATGAGATGACCAGGATAAGTCCAATATATCTACTGCTGATAATTTATCTGTATAGAAAACAGGAACGGGATGATACTCGCCATCAATATCTGGTACATGAGTTTGAACTTGAGTTTCTTTTATAGTCATATATCTTGTGCGGACGAAGGGACTCGAACCCCCAAAGCCTTACGGCCACAAGGTCCTAAACCTTGCGCGTCTACCATTTCGCCACGTCCGCGCAGAGCCGATTATATCAGCTTTATAGCGCTAGCGAAAGCGTGCTTTGTGGGTTTCTAAGGCTAAAATCCTGGATTTTCCCCATAAAATAGTCAACTCTATAAGCCCACGTAGGCGAGGCTGCGTAGAGTCTTCCAATTTGATATACGTCCTGAGCTCCCCATCTGTTTAAATAGTTGGTTCTTAAGCCTTCGGATACTGTTTTAATACCTTCATCCCAGGATTTAAAATAGATCCTATTATCTCCATAAATACCCCACCCCCAACCATTATAAGTTCCATAAGGGATTTGCTGACCAAAAGTGGATTCTACTCCCGAAATGGCCGCGACAAGTCTCCAGTCCAAATTATATTCGTCCGCATATTTTACAAACGAGGAAGAATATTCAACTAACGGAGAATTGTACTGTCTAAGATAGTCCCGTAAGATTTTGACTCTTTGATCTGAGAGCTTATTCTCTTTTATAGAGTTAATTTTTGCACTAGACGCCGAGGCCTTTTCCTCTGCAAAAGCAAAAGGTGTAAAGAGTAAGGATAAAACAAAAATAAACGGAAGGATTTTTGTTACTGAATTTGCCATCAAAAAAGCGAACAGTTAATTGTTCGCCACAAAAAAATCCTAACGTATGCATTTGGATAGCACACCTTAGGATCTACTGGGAATTATACTAAATGACTATAGGTTTGTCAAGCAATTGACTACAGGCCTAATTGCTTCGCTTCGAGGCTCTGGGAGCTAATTTGAGCCATAAATTCCGATACTCCGCTGGCCCAACTCCCATGGCTGCCAGGGGTATACTTTTTCATTATTTGCTCCGGTGTTATAAGTCCTTCGGACTTGTAATCGGACGCTAGGGTTTTCGTAACTGTTTCGATTGCGCTCTCGTAATTTGGAAAATGCTTAACTTGGTCCCCGTATATTCCGAATCCCCAACAATTATAAGAATTATCGGGAACGACTTTACATAAATTAGATTCTTGCATTGCAATCGCCGGGACCAATCTGTAATCGATTTGGTATTGGTCTGCAGCATCAACTATATTCTGAGCAAAAGGAGTAAGTTCGGAATTGTACTTTCGAAAATAGCTTGCAAGAAGTTCCGCTCTTGCATCTTTCGCGATTACTTTATCTTTGAACCCGTTTTGAAGTTCAGGTAAGGCTGCATAAGCAACCATTGAATTGTCTATCGCCAGCGCTCCTTTTGTCTTGAAGGAAAGGAAAGCAAAATAATAAATGGAACTTAATAAGAATAAAAGAGTTACGATGAAATATGCTCCAACGAAAACTGCCTTCTTCATTGTGGAGATTATATTTACATTTTCACGGATTTCTGTCAAGTTCCCGAGGCCAAATTGAGGCTGTTTGAGCGGGTAAGGGGAATCGAACCCCTGTAACCTGATTGGCAACCAGGTGTACTGCCATTGTACTATACCCGCATACTGTGCCGAAGCAGCGAATCGAACGCTGATAACGTGTTCTTCAGACACGCGCCTTGACCAACTTGGCAACTTCGGCAAGAAAGTCATTATACCAAAATTTGTGGGCACTGAGGGATTTGGACCCCCGACATCTTCGATGTAAACGAAGCGCTCTACCGCTGAGCTAAGTGCCCTCTAAGACTTTAAGAATAATTTTCTCGGTCCCTTACTTGCAATTTCCCGCAAACGCGTCTTAAATTTCTCAGGAAAATCTCCAATTCCCAATTTCTTCCATCCTAAATCATATGCTTCTATTACTTCATCAACCGTCATTTGTCCTATTGTTTGACCAAAATTCTCTGGACCACCGGTTCCACCCAATTGAATGAATTTTCCTTCCTTGTCTTGACGCAGCCTCGCGCTTGCGAACGTATCGCCTTCGCCACTGTCTGTAATTACATCCGTCCTGTCCGAATTAATTTCTCCATCATGACCCCTTGGGTTAAATAAAGTTCCTACGGTAATTTCTACTGATTCAACTTTTTCCGTTTTTTTAAAACCTTCTTCCATATCTGTGCGGACGAGAGGAGTTGAACCTCCACCTCTTGCGAGACATGCACCTCAAGCATGCGCGTATACCAGGTTCCGCCACGTCCGCATATGTGCTCAGGGGGAGACTCGAACTCCCAAAGCCTTACGGCTACAGCGTTCTGAACACTGCGCGTCTGCCAGTTTCGCCACCCGAGCGCGGATAATATTCTATCATGTATAATCCTAGTATGAAAGTCGCCATTGGTTCCACTAATCCTGCGAAAATTGAAGCGGTTGAAGATGCCTTCAAAAAGGTTTGGCCAAAGAAAAAGTTCAAGTTTATTCCTGTCGCTGTTCCCTCCGGAGTTTCAAGACAGCCGCGAAGCGACGAAGAATGTATAAAGGGTGCGAAAAATAGAGCTAGGAAGGCACTTGAGAAAACAAAAGCTGATTTAGGCGTAGGACTTGAAGGAGGAGTTCATAAGATAGGAAGAAAATGGTTTGATTCGGGTTGGATCGTTGTAATTGATAAGAAAGGGATGGAGGGAGTTGGTTGTTCAATAAAAATGGAAACTCCACCTAGAATGATAAATACCATGGCTAAAAAGGGGTTTGAACTCGGGGAGGTCGACGATTTCTTCTTTAAAATAAAAAATTCAAAGCAAAAACAGGGTCATTTTGGGCTAATGACAAATAATGCAATAAAAAGAAGTCACGCTTATTCACACGCAGTAATTTCTGCGCTGACCAGATTTATACATCCTGAACTCTTTTGATATTTTCCTCTTTCTCCTTTCTTACCCTATCTTGGTTTTTCTCTTATTAGGTAAGCCTACTATTGTTGTCCAATGAGCGTTTTAGTTCTTAACCAAAAATCACTTACTTTATCTTCTTATTCCTATAGCGATGCCTTACTTTTGCAGGAGAAATTATTTCAAACTGGAGAAAAAATTAAAGAGAAAACCTTACCGCTACTTTTAAAGGGTTTCCTTGGACATCTCTACATGGTTTTAAATTCCCCGCTTGATTGATTTCTTAGGGGAAGGAGGTGAAAATATGAATGGTCCTTGATATAAATTACAAATCCTGGTTTGACTTTATCTTCTCCTATCTATTCCCCAAGTTTGCTTTCCTAACACTTATTTTGTAGAATTCTCACGCATTTAGGCATATGGATAATTTACTGGAAAAAATATATAGTTCCGGGTTTAAATTTCTAAATTCCAGAACTCTTCAGGAGTCCTACGAATTAATAGTTAAAGAATCGCTTTCTTTTTTTGATGGATTTGAGGGATGTATATGGGTCTACAAAAGAGGTAAATTAGAAAAAGTTTATTCCACAACTCCGGTTTTTGACTTATTAAAATTTGATAAAGATGATATAAGATATAAATCTTTTAATAGAATCTCTCCAAAAGTTATAAAGGGGAAGGATTTAGAGAGGGAAAAATTTCTTCACCCGATTTTGAATAAGACAAAAATAAAGTCAATTATTTTTGTTCCTATATCTTATTCAAAAAAACCGACAGGACTTCTTTCTATTTGGTCAAAAAAAGCAAACCCTAACATTGAAAAAACACCTTCTATGATGCGCCTTCTCGGGTCGATTATTTCCTTGTCAATTCGAAAAAATGAATTAACTCAAAAAGACAAGGAGGCTCCGGAGAGAATCTTGGCGAATATCTATAATTCAGCCCTTAAATTTCTTATACCCCTAAATTCGGAGGAAACATTGAAGACTATTGTTCACGAGGCAATAAAACTTGTCGGTGGAGAAAACGGGACTATTCTTTTAGCTAGGGATTCGGTTTTGGAAAGGGTTTACGCCACATCCCCTGTTTCCTATCGGATAGAAACAAAAAGACAAGGTTCAAGATATGAAGTTTTCAAAAATCAGAAAGCTAAGATTTTGCATAAAGACAGAGTAAAAGATCTTGAAATAATACACCCTGCACTAAGCGAAATGAACGTGAGTTCTATAATTTTAGTTCCCCTCACCAATCAAGAAGAATCAATTGGAGTCTTAACGGTAACTTCACGCCAAGACAGGAATTTCGGCTTAAGAGATCTCGAAGTATTAAAATTGTTTGGGTCGTTTGCTTCGCTAGCAATAAGAAAGAGTCAGCTGTACGAGGAAGTAAATAAGGCTTTGGGCATGAGGGACTTGTTTATTTCCTTAGCCGCTCACGAACTCCGAACGCCGTTGACGAGTGTCACCGGATATTTTCAGTTGCTCAGAGGAAGAATAGAAAGCAAAAAACCGGTTCCCTCCAAATGGCTTGAAGACATGGATGTTGAGACAAAGCGTCTCAAGCAAATTGTGGAAGAATTTTTGGAGATAAATAGAATAAGATCGGGGAAATTCCAATACGACCTTAAGGAGATAAGACTTAAAAAACTAATTAACCGTTCCATAGCAGCTTTTAAGTTTAGCCATCCGGAACGAAAGATAAATTTTACTAACGGAATTGTCCAAAGCGATAAAATTATAGGAGATAGGGATAAATTGATTCAGGTTATAACAAATGTTTTGGAGAATGCCGCAAAATACTCGGCATCCGATAAAGAGATTAATATAAATTTAAAAAATGAGCCAAAAGAATTTGTTCTTGAAATTGTAGATCATGGACAAGGTATTCCTAAGGGAGAGATCCCTCAAATATTTAAAGGATTTTATAAAGGCAAGAATAGTTTACACGAAGGAATGGGATTGGGCCTTTATCTTGCGAAGAATATTATGGACGACCATCATGGTAAAATCGAAATCGCTTCGGAGCTTGAGAAGGGTACGACCGTCAAATTAAAATTACCCAAATTATGAAAGAAGCTGAAGGAAGACCGGAACTTCATATGGTTCTAAATGAGAGCTTGGAGATAGTCCAACTCCAAGAACCTGAACAAGTCTATGGGAGCTTAAGAGCTTTTGCTGGAGAATATGGAACACAAGACAGAATAGAGTTTATAAGAAGCCTGGATAAAAGTTTGGCTCGCAATAGTCAACCTCTTGTTCTTTCACTGATTGGAGAGCCAGTATCGGGAAAAACCCACGTAGGAAGAGACATCGCAAACGTTGTTTTTAAGGGAGAAGATGGCAGAGAAAGCGAAGTAGCTAAGCTTGAGCAAGAAACAGGTGAAAAGGTACCAGTTTACTCACTTTATTGGGGAGATCTAATAGCGCTGGCTAAGCTTAAAAGCAAAATACCCAATACTTCCTCGGATGAGACTAATGATAAGGACCAGTTAAAACAAATATCCAGTTTCTACGGAGAGGTTCTAAGCGATTTATTAAAAAATAATCAAGGAAGAAGGTGTTTGATAATAACGGAAATGGTGGGGGTAACCGGCGCGTACATAAAAGATGCTAAAAGCGCAGGAGGGACAAAATTCTTTGGTTACGATCGGGGCCACTCCACTCTTTGGAAGTTATCAAGCCGGTTAAACGGATTTAGCGGTTTACGATACGACGTGTATTTTCTTGGAATAGCCGCCACTCAACAAATTAGGGAAAGAGGTATTTCTTTTAAAGAAAAACTTAGAAAAACAGGAAATCCGGACGAAATAGCTAGGGTTTTTCAAGAAAGTGGCGAATCCTTTGATCCTTCGAATGTCTCGGAGATAGAGCATTATGCCCATGAATCCTTGAGTAGAAAAGAAATGGAAGATATTGAAGGGCAGACAGACGATCTTATTAAGGAGATAAAAAAAGTGGACCCGGTTTTGTTTTATAACCTTGATTTAGAAAAATACGAGTCGGATAAAAATTATAGATTTGAGGCTATTGGAGAGATGCTGCTTAGATATATCCTTGAGCGCAGTCTTAGAATAAGAAAAAGACGAGCGTTTTTGGCGCAAAATCATGAGGAAATTCCAACTATTAAATTCAACGATGGAAAAAGAGTTGTCAATTATATTTGGGAAAGGTATCCTGAATTAAGAAACTTAAGAGGCAAACCCTCTAATCCTTGATCGTATACCCGAAGCCCCGAACGGAGTGGATAAGTTTTTTATCGAACCCCTGGTCTACCTTTTTCTTAAGATAACCCATGTATACGTCAACTACCCGCGTCTCTATATCTGGTGAATAGAGCCAGATTCTATTAAGGATCATTTCGCGGGTCAATATCCTCCCTTTATTACTCATAAGATATTGTATAAGTTTAAATTCCTTTGGGGTCAGCTGTATCGGTTTTCCCGAACGTTTAACCTCGAGTGTTTTTTTATCCAGTTCCAAATCTGAAACCTTTAATTTAAAATCTCCGCCATCTGTTTTTCTGAGTCTCGCCTTGATTCTTGCCATAAATTCATCGGCGTTAAAAGGTTTTGTCATGTAATCATCTGCTCCGAGGTTAAGTCCATGCACAATGTCGGAAACCGAGTCTTTTGCGGTGAGGATTATAACCGGAAGATCAGGGTGCTTTTTTCTAATCTCAAGACAAACTGCCTCACCCGTCATGTTCGGGAGGCCTAAATCCAGCACGACAATATCCGGCTCTAACTTCGCTATAGAATTAAGAGCCGCAATACCATCAACTGCTGTCTGTACAGCATATCCGTTATCAAGTAATAGCTCTTTTAAATATTTTTGAAGACCTGTATCGTCCTCAACTACCAATACTGAACTTGCCATAAGTATTTCTAAAGTTTAACTATTATACTACAACTATAAGATTATCAAAATCCTATCTAGGTTGAGTAACGCTTCCTCCAGGCATACTGAAGTTGAAAGACGTTCCCCCTCCTCTTAATGCTGGTAATAAATAGTAAACAAAGACGAAAAGTGCAACAATCAAAAGGATTATCCCCATTACAAATCCCATTGAACTCCCGTCGTCTGAATGATCGTGTTCGTGTATTACTTCGGCCATAATTTAGACACCCCCTTTCATTTTGTTTGCCTAAGGTTAACGTCAATTCTTCCCGGAATATTAATTTGAGTGCCCGTTCCCCTTAGAACGGGTAATAGATAGTATACGAATAGAAACAAAACTACTATTAATAGAAATATTCCCATTATGAATCCGAAAGAATTTCCTCCGTCTTCGTGAACATGATGTTCATGTATTACTTCTTGTGCCATATTCGGATAAGCAAAACTCGAATTGTAAGCAAAATAAATTCAAGCAAGGCAAGGCCTTGCTTAAGCTCCTCTTAAAGCTCTTCCTACGAAGAGAAGTAATAAGGAGCCGGCTACTGCGACGACAAAAGACGTTAAATTAAAGCCAGTAACGTCGAGTCCCAAGAAAACATTGGCCAAAAATCCTCCTATCATGGCGCCAACTATTCCTAAGACTATCGCACCGACAATTCCGCCACTTGAAGGGCGAGGATCAATTGCATTGGCAATTGTTCCTGCTATTAAACCAAATATCATCCAACCAATTATGCTCATATTTTCTGGCTTGAAAATTCAAGCTCTGCTTATGTTCACCTCCTTTATAAGAGTGGCCCTAGCGTACCTATTACTAGTAAGACGGGGAAGAAGAATGTGTGAGAATTATGTAAGAGGCGTCCGCGGGCTACATGTTATACTCAAGAGGTGAAAAAGTTGGTATTGCTAGCGATTTTAGTTGTTTGCTACGTTTTCCTTTATAAAATTTACATTCCTCGGATAAATGCATTTGGGTGTTTTGACGATTGCTTTACTTTCTCCGCGGGTTATTTTCTGGGAAAAGGTAAGGTTTTGTATTCTGAAATTTTTTACAATCACCAACTTTTACCCGCATACATAAGTTTCGTTATCCAGAACTTTTCCAACCCGCAAAATTTATTCGAATTAATCTTGCGTCACAGGCAAAGTCTTTTCTTTTTTGGCTTTCTCTTTAATATTCTTTTAACGTTTAGATTCGGAATTCCTGCGTTTCTCTTCGCGCTGTTTTTTGAATTCAGCAAATTTTATATTTTTGGGGACAGGTTTCTGGCGGAAGGAATTCTGACGTATCCCCTGGTTTATCTTGTCTTTCTCTCATGGGAAAA
>DASRFS010000013.1:0-5257 GCA_035651435.1 Patescibacteria group bacterium
CCGGAGCAACGGTGGTTATGATCGGCTCGCTTTTCGCAGGATGCGACGAAACGCCCGGAGAGGTTTTGCATGGTTTCAAAAGAGCCCGAGGTCAAGCATCTACCGACTATATGAAAGATGCCGGCGTAACAAGCGGTGAATTTAGGGCAGCAGAGGGAATTTCTATTCAAGTTCCGACAAAAGGACCTGTAGAGAACGTAATAAACGATTTGATGGGAGGACTTCGAAGCGCAATGAGTTATGCAGGGGCCAGTTCTCTTAACGAATTCAAGAAAAAAGCAATTTTTACAGTAATTTCCGCGGCAACCCACCAAGAAAACAACCCTTGGTTAACTTCTAAGATTTGACCTCAAACATCTCGCGGACTTTTTTTATTCTTTCTTTCTTGTTTTCAACATCTTTGGTCAAATGATATACCTGAGATAAAAATTCTCCGCTCGATCCTTTTTTAGGCAAATCAATTTTTCTTACTTCGGGGTTATGACTTACAATAGGACCAACAATCTGAGCATGCAATATAACTTTTTCGAGAAAATCGCTTAATCGTCTATAAGAACCATAAATACCTGGAATAAAATCACTTCTATGAGAGTTCCCTTCAAAATGAACAATAGGTTTGCCCTCTTTATTTACCAGTGGTCTTCGAACTTCTGTTAATGCCATAGTTGAAGTATCTATTCTACCTTTTATTTGGAACGAGTTCAATAAGAAAGTAGGGCGAGAACTTTGTTTTCCTGAATCTGTAAACCTTCGACCTGTGCTTCTTTAATTTTAGAACGACTTAAACTAGAAATTATTCGCCCTTTTAAATAAGAGTCTATTACGCGTGGATGAACGTAATATTTGCGGACCGTTGCAGGACGATTTCCCAAAAATGCTGCTACTTCTTTAAACGTTGAAGTTATATTTTCTTTAGTAACATTTTCTTCGTTACTAATTCCAAGTTTGTTGAGAGTTGATGCGGCCAAAACCGTTCCGCCCCAGGTCCTAAAGTCTTTTGCCGTTATCTCTTCGCCTGTTATTTCCTTTAGATATTCGTTAACATCATAAGAGTCGACACTTTGAACGTTTCCCGAATCGTCCAGATACTCAAACAAGTCTTGCCCCGGAATTTCTTTGCACCTTCTAATAATAGAGGCAACTCTCTTATTCTTAACGCTAATTTTGTGGTATACGCCGCTCTTACCCTTGAATCTAAAAATGACTTTATCGGTCGTATTAACTCTCGTATGCCTGCCTTTAAGGGTTGTTAGTCCGTACGAATCGTTCTCCTCTTCGTATTCTTCGTTTCCGACGCGAATTAATGTATTTGCTAAAAGCCAAACAACCGTTGCGACTACTTTTTCTTTCGGCATTCCGGGTTTTTCCATATCGTATTGAATTTTGGATCTAATTTTAGGAAGCGCTTGGGCAAACTCTTTAATATGAGAAAATTTTTCTTTTTGACTTATCTTTATCCAAAGAGGATGATACCTGTATTGCTTTCTCTTCCTGTCGTCGTATCCAACCGCTTGAAGATAACCATTTGCATAAGGACTAATCCAAACCCTGGTGTATGCGGGCGGAATAGCTAATTTATTGATTCTTTCAATTACGTTTTCTTCTTTTATTTCTTTTCCTTCTCTGTCGAAATACTTAAATCCTTTTCCATACACTTTTCTGCTAAACCCGGGCTTTTTGTCGCTTACAAAACGGAGGTTAACGTCTCTTAAAATGTCTTCTGTGGACATAAGAAGATTATACACAAAGAGGATTAAGGAAATGTACCGCCAAGGGGATTCGAACCCCTGATTCTCGGGCTGAAAACCCGATGTCCTAGGCCACTAGACGATGGCGGCTCCGCTCAATTTTACCTTAAATCTGTTTATTAGACAATCTTTAAAGTTACTTGAGCTTCCTTCGTAGACCTTCTACGACGTCTTTGGCTGCGCTCTGGCCGCCAAGACCGAATGCGATTCCACCCGCGACTGCGAGCATCGCTACAAACCCTGTGAATAAGATTCTAATAAGGTCTGTTGCAACACCGAGCTGCGACAAAACGGCTAATACAACAAATACGTTGATCGCCCATCTTGCAACGCTTGCGATAGTGGCTGCTGTTTCGGCATCAACACCTTTTGCTGATACCAAAATGACGTCATGGGTTAGTCTTGCGAATACAAAACCGACCAGCGCGATAACAGCTGCGACAAAAACATTTGGCAGGTAAAGTAAAAATTCATTTAGGACGCTGGTGATTCTTGGAAGTCCCCAAACATCTGCAGTAGGAATTAAGAATACCACTATGACAAACCATCGGACGATTTCCGAAAGTACGTTTGTCCAGGTAAACTCCTCTCGCATTTCCGGAACTCCATATTTTTTAAGGAAAGTTTCTACCTTTAAGGTTCTAAAAATCTCAACAAGGACTCTTTTTAGAATTGACGAGATTATGATACCTATAAGAAGAATTACTAGTCCTGCGAAAAATTTGGGTACAAAAAGCGATATGCCTAAAACAGCGCCATTCAGGGAGGCAAGTAATGTTTGACTTACGTTTGGCAAATTATTTCACCCCCTTTCGAGCAGTTACGTTTAGCTTGTTAACTCAATCAGTTTATATTTTTTCACGAAGTGTTGTCAAGTAGAGGCTATTCTGATAGAATTTGAAGTCACGGGCCGGTAGCTCAGCGGTAGAGCAGGAGCCTTTTAAGCTCTTGGTCACAGGTTCGAATCCTGTCCGGCTCACCCCTTTTTAACCGTTACTTTGTGGATTTCTTCAGTCAATTCGTTATTTACCTCGATTAGTCTATGCATTTCATCTTGTAGTTTTAAGATCGCCTCGGCGTCCTTGTATGTTTGCTCTGCTTGTTTATCAGATGCTTTGGCTTGGATTTGCTGGCCGACTATAATAACGGGAAGGAGAACTAATTGTAGAAAATTAGACGATAACCAATTGATTAAAACCGTCAAGGACCCTTTGCTTATTGCCTCGGGAAGGGCTACAAATGCTAAGCCTGCAAAAAGATAGGCAGTCCACATTGTTCCTACAGCTATAGTGACTACCGAAGCAATTCTACCGTTAAAGCCAACATGCTCGTGCTTGGTGAGATGCGGACCGACCCTTTGTCGTTCGCTAATCCATGGATGCTGTATGTGTTTTATTGCCATTATGAAACGTAATACCCTCTTGAGAATAACATTAAAAGAACAAAAAGCAAAATTACTGATGCAACAAAATAAATCGTCTTGAACCAGTTGTTTTTAATTAACGCAAGCGCCATAAAAATTGGGAAAATAACCAAAACGTATCTTGGCATTCCCGTGAATGTCCCCGAGGAAGCGGGGATCAAAAGGGCAAAAAGTGAATAAATTAAATAACTTGTTCTGATTTTCTTTCTCCATGCAACATAAATCATCACCGCAGCGAAAACAAAAATTGATAGCTCAAGTAAAGCAACCCACCATTCATAAGTTGATGAGTTTAGGGCAGTTAAAATTTTGAGATACCTGAACATTGTTTGTGGAAAAAGAACTATCGATTCAACCGAACGGCTGTTGTGAAGCGAGCCCTGGGCTTTGAAGAACTGAAACGCGTTACCGAAATTAAGGAAACTCGAATACATATAAAACAGTATTCCCAAAGGTGCCAATAAAACAAGGACAAACTTTTTCTTTAATAGAGTTTTCTCGCTTTTCCAGAATTCATATATTAATGCCGGAATTATTGCGATTCCAACAAACCTGGTTGCGGTTAAAAGCGCTGCAAATAGAAAAGATAAAAACCAATTTCTTTTCCTCGCATAGTAAAAACTTCTAAAAGCCAATAGTAAAAATAATGACTCTGCATAAATTGCTGCACCAAAAAAAGAAGTTGGGAAAATTAAAAGAAATAAAACCGACCATAAGGCAATTTTTTTATTAAAATCAAGCTCGACCAGTTTATAGAAACTTAGTAGTGCCAGTAAGAAGAATAAAGAGGACAGAATAAGTGCGGCATAAAATTGAACTTGCGACTCCCCTACCGAAAAAAATCTTATCAAAAGGGAATACAACGGGAAAAATCCGGAATTATCTACCGTATACCCTGCTTTGGCGATCGTTAAATAATAGAGCCCGTCAAAATTTCCAAAGGCGGAAAGAAGCGGACCGAAATGAAATTTCCCAGTATATTCAAATCCCTTCCTAAAAGGAATTAGTGACTGTGAAAGAAGAACCGGAATAAAAAGAAGTATTCTCCAGGCGAGGAATGAATAAAGAACCTTTAACACAAATGTATTGTATAATTGAAATCCGAAAATGGTCAAATTAATTTTAATATTGACTTTCCTAATTACTCTCCTTTTTAACGCAAAAACGCCTGTTTTTGCAATTTACAATCCCCTCTCGGTCAAAAATAATATTGTCGGAGTGCACATTCTTTTTCCAGACGAAATATTCCAGGCAAAGGAACTAATTAATTCGTCGGGAGGAGACTGGGGCTACGTAACCATTCCAATACAGTCTTACGATAAAGATTTGATAAAATGGCAAACTTTTATGGATGAAGCAAAACAACAGCACGTTATTCCAATTCTAAGACTTGCTACCAATGGCGACTATTTTAATACAAAGGTCTGGGATAAACCGAAATACGAAGACGTCGTAGATTTCGCAAATTTTCTGGATTCACTTTCCTGGCCCACTAAAAATAGGTACGTTGTTATTTACAACGAAGTAAACCGTTCGGATGAATGGGGCGGCAACCTTAACCCTTCGGAATACGCCGATATATTAAATTTCGCGGTCGACACATTTCATTCCAAAAACCCCGACTTTTTTGTTATTTCTGCGGGACTTGATAATGCCGCGCCAAACCAAACAGGAGAATTTATGAACGAATTTAACTTTATGAGACAGATGAATACGGAAATTCCCGGCATCTTTGACAAAATAGATGGCCTTGCAAGCCATTCATATCCGAACCCGGGATTTGTACAAACACCTGATTCAATTAATATGTTCAGTTTTAAACAAGAAAGGATATTGGCAAAAATTTTGGGGGGAAAAGACCTGCCTGTATTTATCACTGAAACGGGCTGGGACAAAGATAAACTTTCCGACTCTTTAACTGCATCTTATTTTACCGACGCTTTACAAGATACTTGGAAAGATCCGCAAATCGTGGCAGTTACTCCATTCATTCTAAACGCCTCAGGACCATTTTCTAAATTTAGTTTATTGAATACTCAAAGTTATAATGCAATTTTCACGTTTCCAAAAATACAAGGGCAGCCAA
>DASRFS010000014.1:0-4193 GCA_035651435.1 Patescibacteria group bacterium
TTTTCCAGTATTGAAAGAATCTGATTCACGGGAATTTCAATTCCTAGAATTTGGTTTAATCTCCCAATTCTTAATTTTAGTTTCCAGGGTTCAAATTTCTCTGATTTCAAATCAAAAAGTTCACTAGCGACCTCTCCGCCAGCATGTTCTAAAATCAAATCTACAGTTCTTTTTAGTGCATCGATTGTTCCGCCCGCATTAACTCCCCTTTCAAAAATGCTTGACGCTACGGATCTTAGGCCCAACGATTGAGAAGCTCTTCTTATTAATTGCGGAGTTTCAGCCGGAACTCTGATAAAAATATTTTTAGTTTTTTCAAAAGTTCCACTGTTAAACCCTCCTTTTATTCCACAAAGATCTATTATTTTTTCTTTATCGGAAATAACAACTGCCCCCTTTGGCAATCGGTACGAAATTCCATCTACACTTTTAAATTCCTCTCCGCCCTTTGTTTCATGAACTGTCATTATTTTTCCTTCAATTCTATCGTAATCAAAGGCATGGATTGGATTACCTAATTCGAACATTACATAATTCGTAATATCTACGATGTTGTTAATTGGTTTTTGCCCTATGCTTTGAAGTCTATCTATAAGCCACGCTGGAGATTCCTTAACTTGTACCCCGCTAATGATTATTCCCGTGAATCTGGGATTTATCTTATGCTCTGTTTTTATTTCAAGTGGGAGATTTTTATTAGATTTTAAATTTGTTTTTAATTTTGGGTAATTAATTTTTTTCTTCTCTATTGCAGCTATTTCTCTTGCTACCCCAATAATCGACAGGCAATCAGGTCTGTTTGGAGTTATCTCCAGTTCAAAAATAGTATCGTCGCCAACTTTTTTTATTTTCTCCGTTCCAAGGCCAACCTCAGTAAGTTTATCTCCAAGCTCTTTGGCTGGGAGTGTTATGTCGACGTATTCTTTTAACCAAGATAAGGGTGCTAGCATAGTTTAAAATTGATTAATGATTCTAAGATCCGGGTTTGTAAGAAGTCTTAAATCCTCCATTTGATATCTAAGCGTGACTAGTCTCGAGAGACCGATCGCAAATGCAAATCCGGAAACCTCCTGAGGGTTGTACCCGACAGCTTTTAGGACATTTGGATGAATCATGCCGGAAGGCATTATTTCGCTCCAACCGCTGTATTTGCAAAAGCTGCATCCTTTTCCCTTGCAAACCGTGCATTCAATATAGGTATCGACTCCAGGTTCAACAAAGGGAAAGTTAGTGGTTGCAAATTTTATTTTGATATTGTCACCCATTAATTTTCGCAAAACATAATCGATTGTTCCGAAAAGGTCTGTTAAGCGTACATTCTTATCAACCAAAAAGCCTTCGCACTGCCAGAATTCAAAACCATGGGAAGCATCCACTTGTTCGTATCTAAAGTTTTTCCCCGGGACAATTACCCTGACCGGCGGTTTTATTTTTTCCATTACTCTTCCTTGCATCGCGGAAGTCTGAGTTCTTAGGATAACTTCTCCCGGATTTACTTTGCTTTTTCTTGTATCTAGGTAAAGAGTTTGTTGGGTATCTCTGGCCGGATGATCTTTTGGTATGTTTAAAGCTTCAAAGTTATAGTGGTCAGTTTCTATTTCCGGGCCATCTGCAGTTTGGTAACCCAAACTTTTAAAAACATCTACAACCTCCCATAAAACTTGAGTTAGTGGATGGAGATGGCCAATTTCCGGAGGAATACCCGGGGCAGATTTATCTATTTTCTCTTTTCTTTTTTTTGAGTGTAATTCTTCCAGCCCCTCCTGTTTTTGATTTATGGCTTGTTCTATTGTTTGTTTTACGTCATTTGCAAGCGCCCCAACTTCAGGCCTATTTTCTTCCGGAAGCTTTGAAATAGATTTAATTGCAAGCGTTAATTTTCCGCTTCTTCCTAAAAATTGCAGCTTAACCTCTTCGAGGCTTTTTAAATTGTCACAATCCAAAATAAGAGAAATAGCGGAATTTTTAATTCCAATTAATTCTTCTTCCATGTAGTTTAAGGATACCAGATCCTATGGGGTTTTTAAACGTTTTTGACCATCTCGAGGAGCTTTTTAAAAGCTGGTAGATCATTGGAAACAAGCTCGCTTAGTGTTTTTCTGTCCAGGTCAACTTTTGCTTTCTTCAGCTTATTCATGAATTGGCTATAAGAAACCCCTTCCTTTTTGGAGGCTTGTCCTATTCTTAAAATCCAAAGAGCTCTTATATCCTGCTTTCTTCTTTTTCTTCCTTGATACGAGTAAGAGTCAGCATGAAGCCTTGCTTCTTTAGCAACTCTAATATTTTTTCTCTTTGTCCCTCTGTAACCTTTATTTAATTTAAAGATTTTTTTATGTTTTCTTTTGGAGACTACTCCCCTTTTTACTCTTGCCATATTTTCAAGCTCCTAACATTTTCTTGACTTTTCTTGCAAATGTTTTACTTAGGATTCCCGGTTCTTTTTGTCTTCTAATTCTAGACTTACTTTTGTGAAGTTTTAAATGGCCAGCGTACTGATGAGAGAAAAGAACTTTCCCCCTTTTTGTTACTTTAAATCTTCTACTGACCGATCTCTTTATTTTCATTGTTCTTAGTTTTTTTATCAGGTGATACTATACATATCATCTGTTTTCCTTCTAAGCGTTTCTCCTTCTCTACCTTTGATGTGTCCGAAAGACTTGAAATTACTTTATCCAGAATTTGAGAACCAAACTCGGGATGAGTTATCTGTCTTCCGGCGAATTTTACAACTAATCGAACTTTATTGCCAGCTTCCAAAAAATCTCTTGATCTTCTTACCATCACCTGAAGATCGTTGTCGCTCATAAAAGGCCCAAGTCTGACCTCTTTAGTTTCCGAAACCTTTGCGTTTTTCTTTTCTTCTCTCTTTTTCTTCTCTTCCTGGTATAGGAACTTTTTGAAATCTATTATTTTTGCAACCGGAGGCTTTGCATTTGGAGCAATTTCAACTAAATCAACTCCATCTTTTCTTGCCCTTTCGAGTGCTTCGTCTCTTTTCATTACCCCGAGTTGCTTTCCAAGCGCATCTAAAACTCGAAGTTCCGAAGCTTGTATCCGGTCGTTAGTCCTGTAAAATTTGTTCTGTGTTCTTTTAAACCTTTTTATCAATTTCTTTTGTTAGGGTTTGTAAAAAAAAGGAAAGTGAGACTTTCTCCACCTTTCCGCTTCTGTCACGCACCGAAAGATTTGAATCTTCAATTTCTTTGTCGCCTATTATAACTATGTATGGCACTTTTTGTAAAGTGGCATCGCGGATTTTCCCTTGCATGGTATCCGACCTTGAATCAACCTCAACTCTAACTTTTTGAGATTTTAGTTCATCTGCAACTTTCTTCGAATGTTCTATATGCTTATCAGAAATAGGAACAATAGCAACCTGTACGGGAGAAAGCCATAATGGAAAAGCTCCCTGAAAATGTTCAGTTAAAATTGCAATAAATCTCTCAAAGCTTCCAAAAATCGCTCGATGAATCATAACTGGTGTTTTTTGTTCACCTTTATCGTCAATATATTTAAGATCAAAATGATCCTTGGATGGTAATGCAAAATCTATTTGAACTGTTGCCATTTGCCAATCTCTATCCTGAGAATCTTTTATATGAATATCAATTTTTGGACCATAGAATGCTCCATCTTTTTCTTTTATTGAGTATTTTAGGTTTTTATCTTTCAACGCTTTTTCTAAATCCTTCTCTGCTTTATTCCAATTCTCTACAGTCCCAATGAACTTATCTGGACGTGTTGCGAGTTTAAATTCTGGGATGAATCCGAGGTTTTTATAGAAATCCATTACAGTATCTAAAATATTGGAAATTTCTGAGAGAATTTGATTTTCGGTGACATATATGTGTGCGTCATCCATTGTTAATTGGCGAACTCTAAGAAGTCCATTTATCTCTCCCGATTGCTCTCTTCTATGAAGTCTTCCAACTTCTGCTAATCTGAGAGGTAACTCTTTATAACTTCTCTGTCTAAATCTATAAATTACAGTGGATTCGGGACAATTCATCGGTTTAAGAGTATGATTGACGTCTAGACTCCAACCAAAGCCAGTCGCCGTAGAATCTGAGGCAATTGTCGCAGTTGTCCAGTCGTCTGGTTTTTCGGAAAGAAGTACGGGAAAACTTATCTTTTGATAATTGTTACCCTTCAGCGCTTTCTGAATCTCCTTATTTACGTCCGGGCGTTCTAAG
>DASRFS010000015.1:0-20874 GCA_035651435.1 Patescibacteria group bacterium
CTCAAAAATATCAAGCCTAATCTAAGGACCTCGTCAGCCTCTCCGAGCCCATAATTAGATACGAGGAAACCGCGAAGGTAAGGATTGCAACAGTTGCAACCAAGGATACAATTTCTGGCGAAACATGCCCCAATTTCTGGCCAATGAAAATGATTATTAAAGAAAATTCCGATATTTGACCAAGAGAAATTCCGGTAAGGGCAGAAACTTTTTTAGGGAACCCCATAATCCTCATTACTATAAAAGTAACAAATGGTTTGAACAAAATAACAAAAAGAGAGAGAATAACAGCCGGAATAAATATTTTGGAAAGCGAAATAAAAGACATATTAAGGCCGAGGATTACGAAAAATAGTGTTATGAAAAAATCTCGCAAAGGTTTTGTCCTGTCGATTATATGAAGAGTACCGGTTGTATTTGCAAGTGAAAGACCGGCCAAAAGTCCTCCGATTTCTATAGAAAAACCGACCGAAGACATTAACGCCGATAATCCTAAAACCCAAGCAATAGCAAATAAAAAAAGAGTTTCGTAAGAATTTCCTATTTTTGCAATCAATTTTGGGAAAACAAATACGGAAAGGAATAATGTAGTTAAAACTATTATTAAACCCGGAACAAAAACTGAGGCAAGACTTCCTAGGGAAAGTGCGCTTTTGAAAAAACTGGAAAGAAAAATAAGGACAAAAACCGCAAATAAATCCTGCACAAGCAAAAGTCCAAAGGAAATTTTTCCATTGAGATTTTGCATCGCTTTAATGTCTGTGAGAAGTTTTACGACAATAATCGTACTTGAAAAAGCCACGGCCGCGGCAAGATAAATTGACTCTACATTATTAAATCCAAGAGCTTTTGAAATAAAATATCCTCCCATGGCGGTTAGGGTTACTTGCAGGGTCCCTACAACCGCAGCAACCTTGCTTACACTTTTTACCTCGTTAAAATTAAGCTCCAATCCAACAATAAAAAGCAAAAGCGCTATCCCCAACTCACCAAGAGCTTGGAGAAAATCACGACTTTGAAGTTGAAAGTTACCAAATGGCCCAATTAAAATACCTGTTAAGATATACGCTAAAATTGGAGGCTGTTTTATTAACCTTAGAAGAATAGACAATATTGCGGCGATTGAGATAATTACTGTTAACTCGAACAAGATATTGCCCATAATAAGATCATACAATATTCTTAATTTGAGTTGCTATGCTAAAATAACAATATGAAGTTGAAGTTTAGAGAAAGAAAAGACGAAGCAGGAGATGTAAAATCGTTTTTATTTGAACCGGTTGAACCCTTAAGCTGGAAAGCCGGACAATTTTTAGTTTATTTTTTACCGCACGAAGAACCGGATATCCGTGGCAAACAACGCTTTTTTACTATTTCGTCTGCCCCGCTTGAAAATCACGTAATGTTATCTACGAGAATTTTTGACGAAAACAGAAGCTCGTTTAAAAAAACATTAATGAACCTAAATTCAGGAGACGAAGTCGAAATAAAAGGACCGGACGGAGATTTTACACTCGAAAATCCGAACAAAAAATTTGTATTTATCGCAGGAGGAATTGGAATAACTCCCTTCCGTTCGATAATTTTGGAGCTGAACCACGAAAATAAACCATTGAATATTACTCTGCTCTATGCAAATTCTTCCGAAGATTTTGCTTTCAAGAATGAATTCGAAGAAATCGCGTCGAAAAATCCGAATTTCAAAATCCATTACATCGTCTCTCCCAAACATATCGATGAAGAGGTAGTTAGAACTTCGGTTGAGAATATTAACGAACCAATATTCTATGTTTCTGGTCCGGAGCCGATGGTTGAAAGCTTAGACGGAATGCTAAAAAAGATGGGAATTCCTGAAGACCACATTAAAACCGACTACTTCCCAGGCTACGAAGCTTTCTAAACGAGCATTATCTCCTCTTCGAGCTCAATTCCCCACTTCTCTTTAATGGTTTCTTTAGCAATTTTAATTAGAGCCAGAACGTCTGACGCTTTTGCACCACCAAGATTAACAATAAAGTTGGGGTGTTTATCGGAAATCATTGCATCCCCCATCCTTTTCCCCTTTAGGTCTGCAAGCGCAAGAAGTTTTGTAGTTGGAATTACCGGAAATGGATCTGTTTTTATATAACTCTTGAACTCTATTTGAAGTTTCTCAGGTAATTTATCATACGGAATATTTTTGAAAGTACTTCCTATGTTCGGGTACTCCAAAGGATGTCGGTTTTTTCTATATTGGATTTTTTCGTTTGCGATTTTTCGTATCTCTTCTTCATCCCCCGATTCTAGCTCCAAGGTGACCGAAGCTATCAGTTCATCAGGACTAGTTTTAAAGACACTCCACCTATATTTGAAATCACATTCTTCTTTATTTCTCTCTAATGTCCTTTTAGTTCGAAGATTAAAGCTTCGAACTAAAAGGACGGAAGCCTTTATTTCCCCGCCAAAGGCTCCTGCGTTTCCGCGAACTGCTCCCCCAATTGTTCCGGGCAATCCTCCTGCCCACTCCAACCCGGACAAACTATTTTCGATTGCAAAATTTAAAATATTTGATATTAATTCTCCTCCTCCAACTATCAATTTATTCCCGTCTAATTTTATTCCCTTTATGTTATTTTTGATTACTAAACCATCAAAGCCCACATCCCTAAACAAAATATTAGTCCCGCCTCCAAGAATAAATATCTTTTCGTATTTTGAAAGATCTTCTAAATCGGCGATTGAGCTTACTTCCCTAAAGAATTTTGCCGGACCTCCAATTCGGTAATTACTGTGAAGTGAGAGAGGAACGTTTTCTTGAACTTTAATCATTGAGCTGGAGCCGATTCGAGGATAGCTTTAAGATTTAGTTTAGCTCCATCCCGCCAAACAACCAAGGAGATGCTGTCGCCTACTTTCTTGCCTGCGATTATTTTGGCAAGATCCCCTTTTCCCTCACCTATTTGTTGCCCATCGGCTTCAATTATAATATCCCCTGGTTTTATTCCCGCTTTGTCAGCTGGTGAACTTGGAATAATACTTTGAACATATGCACCCTGGGCCACATTATTAAGAAGAGCAACATCTTTACCGATTATTTTGAATGCAACCCCGAGGAATGGTCTTTCGAACTGTCCGTGCTCGTTAAAATTCGCAAGGGAATCTTTTACGACATTTATTGGGAGGGCAAATCCGATATTCTGCCCATTAACAGAGACTGCCGTGTTGATTCCTATTACCTGGGAACTGGAGTTGACCAGAGGTCCACCGGAATTTCCTGGATTTATGGCCGCGTCAGTCTGAATTACGTTGTCGAGCCTTTCCGCAAGTCCCTGAAACTGATCCCCTGCCGTGATTCCCCTACCCAACCCCGATATCACTCCTGTCGTTACGGTATTCTTGAACTCCCCGAGCGCGGTTCCGATTGCAACAACAAATTGACCAACCTGAAGTCTTGAGGAATCCCCTAAAACAACCGGTTTTAGGCTTTGCCCCGGATTCTCTGAGGGATCGACTTTGAGGATAGCAATATCATTTAAAGGATCTCTGTAAACTTTTTGAACTGTGTATTTTTTATCGTTCGCGGTAATTATGTTGTATTTAACATTTGTGTCGGATACAACGTGCTTACTTGTAATAACAAATCCGTCCGAAGTAACAATAAAACCCGATCCAATATTCATCGATTGAGGTTGGGTCTGTTGTTGTTGGGGTATATCAAAAATTGAAAATGGGTTAAATGATTGCACACCTGTTGTTTCTTCGACAACTGTTACAACCGAAGGTCCGACTTCTTTTACTACATCTATGGTCACCGATTCCTCCGTAACTACTTTAGTGGCTTCCTGCGGTCTTAGTAACTGGCCGGATTGTGCGTTCTTCTGAAAATATCGGGAGGCAAACGAAGCAATACCTAGAATAACAAAAAGAATAGTTAAAAGTACGATTAATCTTCTCACTTTAATAACACTTCTATCGCTTTTTCGAGCTGCTTATCGTATGTATCGTTAGCACCCAGCGGCGCATCAACGTCCGGGGTTAGACCTTTTTCATTAACCCATGTACCGTTAGGAGTTAGCCACTTCGCTATCGTAATATGAATGCCTGATCCGTTTCCTAAATCCTCTGCTTGTTGAACCGTCCCTTTTCCAAACGAAGTTTCGCCAACCAATTTCGCCCTGCCATGATCCCTAAGCGCTCCCGCTACTATTTCCGATGCCGAAGCAGACCCTTTATTTATAAGAACGACAACCGGAACATTTAGGAACTTACCCTGCCTAGTTACATCCAAAGAGCGCGTATCAAATCCGGCCGATTCTTCCTGAACAACTGTCTGAGGAGGGTTGTTGCTCAAAAATTCCGAAGCTATGAAAACAGCGTCTGTTAGATACCCGCCTGGATTATTTCTAAGATCCAAAACAACCCCTTTAAATTTATCATTCTGCGTTTGTGGCTGGAGCTTATCGATTAGAGCTAGCCAATCCTTATTAGTATTGTCACCAAATTGTGAAAGCCTAATATATGCGACTTGCGAGTCAGGACTTTGAGACCTTAATTTTGATCCATCAATCTCATCAATATCTTTAACACTCTTTACCCAACCGGAAACGCTTTTGACTGTTATCACATCTCGGGTTATTTTAACGTCTGTTGAATTTTTGTCACCTTTGTGAAGTATTGTCAAAGTCACATCTGTGCCCTTAGGGCCTCTTATCTTCTCGACTACTTGCGAAAGATTCCAGCTCGCTGTTGCCTCGCCGTCTACTTTTAGTATTATATCCCCTGCTCTTACTCCTGCTTTTTGCGCGGGGCTTCCGTCAAGGGGGGAAATAACAATAATATCCTTGTCTTTCGTTCCAAGTTCCGCGCCAATTCCTGAAAATTGACCGGCCAATCCTTGTTTAAAATTATCGTTTTGAGCGGGCGGAAGATAAAGTGTAAATGGATCGCCCAACGACTGAACCATTCCGGATATTGCGCCATTTAGCATTTTCTGAGGATCTAATTTCGTCTTATCGTAGTAATTACTCTGAAGCTTTGCCCAAACAATCCAAAACTGGGAAAAATCAACGGTTGTAAGTTCCGGAGGCGGCTCTTTGCTTAAAACCCTTATTTGTGGCTTGTAATTTTTCCAATCTAAATTAACCCTTGTTACTCCAAAGTAATATCCAACAAAAAGGGTAATTATCAAAAGAAGGACTACCTGTACTCTTCCGACTCTGTTCTTCATAAATGGAGAGATTTTATTAATATAGCAGATTATGCCCTGCTTAGGAATGGTAATAAAGCCAGATGCCTTGCGTGTTTAACAGCCATTGTAATTTTTTTCTGATGCTTCGTGCAAAGACCGCTTCTGGACCTTGGCACGATCTTTCCCCTTTCGCTCAAAAAGCGGCTAAGTTCTGTTGGGTCAAAAAAAGAGGGCTCCTTTTTGCTTTCGCAGAAATAGCATTTTCTCTGAGTAACCCTTTGGATTCTTCTTCGTGGTTTTTTTCCTTTAGGCATAGAATTAGAATGGGATGTCGTCCGGAGCTACCTCTTCGTCGTTTTTTACCTCGGGAGGAGATTTTTCTTCACCGTTTGCCTGTGGTTCATCCTTAACGTCTTCTTTTACTGCTACTTCCTCTCCTTCAGCTACCGTTGTTTTTCTTTCTCCCAGAAGTATCATGTCTGATATAACTATTTCTGTTCGGTTTTTTTGTGCTCCGTCCTGAGCCTGCCAAGTTCTCGTAGCAAGCCTTCCCTCGACAAAGACCTTGCTTCCCTTGGAAAGAAACTGCGAACAAAGCTCGGCTAATTTATTCCAGGAAACAATATTATGAAACTCCGCTTCGTCTTTCTTTTCTCCCGATTCCGTTGTCCAGCTTCTATTTGTGGCAATGCCAAAAGAACAAACGGCGGTTCCATTTGGGGTATATCTAAGCTCGGGGTCTCTTGTTAAATTACCTATTAATTGAACTCTGTTTAAACTCTTAGCCATTTTTCAGTTTCTCAAAAGCAAATGCCTTAAAACTCCTTCGTTTGAATGCAATCTTTGTTCAAAATCCGAAGGAATGTTTTCTCCCTCGATTGAGAGCTCGATGAATTGTCCTGAATCCTGTTTCTTTATCATGTAACTTAACGGCTTTAAACCTAATTCGTTAATTTCTCCAACTTTTAGGGTTTTTAACCAATCCTTTAAAGAATCAAGAATCTTTTTTTTCTCGGATTCGCTCAAAGAAGATTTCAAAACTAAAACTAATCGGTATGATTTCATTGAATTGAATATTACCAGGCAGAATATTAAAAAGCAATAAGAAGATAAATTGCTTGAAAACTTGATCCTAAGGGAGTAGAATCAGCTTCCTGTCCCCAAAAATATGGCTGCTTTAGAAAGAGCTGAAGTTTTATCAAGACCGTCCCGTGAACCTGATCCAGTGAGACTCGACCTTATTCAAATAGGAATTGAGGTCAGGGATCATATTCTTAAAAAACACGGAGTTTCGCTTGAAAATTTCACTGAAAAAGAGAAAGGCACAAGCGCAAAAGCCAAAAAAAATGGGGCGGTAGTTCGTGAATTTGTAGAGTGGAACGACAATGTTCTCCATCTAAGATTCGCTGAGCAAGCAATTGTTCTGAAAAGAAACCCCTCGACAATAAAAAATCAAAGAAGCAAAATAGAACGCGCTAAATATTCCCAACTTCAAGAATCTACAATATAACCCATGCAGAACTTAGAAATTACCAGAAGAGACTTTCTAAAACTCGCAGGAATTAGCCTAATAGCTGCGGCTTGCGAACCAGCCACACATACTGCAAATGAATTTGCCTCTCAAGAAGGTCCGTTATTTATGAACGGCGGAATAATTGAAGTTAAATCTGGAATTGACCTTCCTCAAGAAGATAGTAAGGGTATTCTACCTGGAACCGCCCACCCCGACATATTGATATCAAATCCTATAATAATCATTATTCCCAAGGATCGAGAAAATCTACAAGATACATTTTATAAATTCTTCTATAGATCTTATTGGAGAGTCGTCCCGAAAGACAATTCGATTCTTATTCAAGTTCCGGAAAATGGGAAAAATGAGAAAGCTTCGGAAGTAAAAACTCCCACAGAACAAGGAGAATCTGTTAAACTGGTGTTAAAGGACGGAAAAACCGTAGTCGAACAAAAAGTGGAAGAACTAAATTAGACTATGTCAGAAAACGGAGAATTACCAAAAACAAGCAAAAGCGGAGGAGAAATAGACGAAGGATGGGGTTCAGGAAAAATGCCTGAGCGCGATATCGATCCTTACGCAGCGCAGCGCGAACGTGCTAAAGAAACCCGACCCCAACACAAATCCGGACAAAAACCTCTTAAAAAAGAGGATATTGATACATCGTGGATGAACCGTCCAGAACCAGAACCTCATCAACCACCTCAAAAACCCTGGAATAAAGATATGGTCAAACCAGATAAAGCCGGAAGATATCGAGTAATTAAGCCCCAATCTTAAATTCCACTACTTCCCCATCTTTTATAATATAATCTCGCCCTTCAAATCTTGTTTTCCCTTGTTCCCTAGCATTTTTCCAACCGTTCATATTTACAAATTCTTCGTAGGAAATCGCTTCTACTTTAATAAAATTTTTAATGAAATCCGTGTGGATTACTCCGGCCGCTTCTTGCGCATTGGTTCTATTTTTTATTGTCCAAGCTCTTGCTTCTTTCTCCCCGGCTGTTAAAAAAGAAATTAAATCCAGGATTTCATAACCTTTTTTAATAACTCTTTCAAGTCCTGATTCCTCTAAACCGAGAGAACTTAGGTACTCCTTTTGTTCTTCGTCGGAAAGCAATGAGAGCTCAGACTCAACTTTAGCGCTTACCGGAATTATATTGTGTTCAAATTCTCCCTTAAGATCCTCTTCGTCAACGTTCGCAACGGAGAAAAATGGCTTCATGGTAAGTAATTGGAGCTGCTTTACCAATTCCCTATCTTCTTCAGCAAGCTGGATTTCTGAGGCCAGCTTTCCGCTATCGAGTTCTATTTTGAGTTTCTCTATTACGGCATTAAGTTTTTGGTCCTTTGATTTGGATTTTTCAAGCGTCTGCAAATCCGCAAGAATCAATTCCGCCTTTACGACTTCAAAGTCCGATTTTGGATCAGGAGAACCTCCAACATGAACAACTTCTGTATCCTTAAAGTATCGAATAACATGGCATATGGCGTCGACTTCTCTAATATGAGCAAGAAATTTGTTCCCTAATCCCTCCCCTTCTGCTGCACCTTTTACTAACCCTGCAATATCGACGAATTTTACTACTGCCGGAACAATTTTTTTGCTTTCTTCGATTTCAGCGAGCTTAGCTAGTCTCTTGTCGGGCACTGGAACTACTCCGATGTTGGGTTCTATGGTCGCAAAGGGATAATTTGCCACAAATGCCTGCTGTTTTTTAAGAAGCGCATTGAAAAGTGTTGATTTCCCAACATTCGGGAGCCCAACAATTCCGCATGAAATATTCATTAGAAGAAATTATAGCAGATAGCTATTGAAATTATGCCGCCTGGATAGAAACCCTTTTGGGATCAAATGAGGGAATATTTTCGGATGCATCCAATATCTCAATACCTAAAACTTTTCCATTCTTATCCTCATCGACCACAACCGAATCGGATATTTCACGACTTACATTATACTTTCCTTTTGCCAATTCTATGTAAATGGCGTCATCTTTTGAATCGTAGTGTATTTTCATATTATTTCCTCAAATAGTAACCACTAACTATAGTAATTCTTGAACCTTCTGTTATCGTAACTACCTGTAATATCTTATCACCATACCTTCCGGCGCAATCGCCTATTTTTATAACTGACTTTTATTTCTTTAGGATTTTTTACTACTTCAAGAGCTCGCTCTTTTGAAATTTGACGTTTTTTTAGTTGATATAAAGCGTGTTCTGAAAATTGAATCGGCATAAAGTTATTTTATCATTATTCTAATTACGTTTTTATATAGCTACTGAGTGAACTATTCTCCCCCACTCGTCTCTTTCTAAAATCTTTCTTGCTTTTCGAGGTGGTGGGAGTTTTATTTTGAAGCTAAAAGGCTGAAAATGTTGGTTTGCGACCCAACTATCCCGATTCCTTAAGATATGACCCTAATTATACCAGAAGTCAATCATGAACTTGCGATAATAATTTGCTCCGCGGCATAAATGATTTTAAGGTTTATTTATACACACCCTGACGATGTTCGATTTTAACTATTTGTATTAAACTTTCTTTTGCATTAAAGCTATATATTATTCTGTAGTCTCCGACTCTAAATTTATAGTAATTCTTAAGCTCTCCATGTAACTTAATACCAGAAACTGGATTTTGAATAATTTTATCAAAGGAAGAAATTATTCTTGTCTGTATATGTCTTGGAAGTTTTGACAGGTTTTTATCAACGCTTTGGGATAAGTGTAGATTTTTGGCTGACATTTGAAGTTAACCTTTATTGCTATATTTCTTTTTAACTTCTTCTAAAGTTAAGAGCTTACCCAGTTTTAATTCTTTTTCAGAAAGTTTAATAGCTGAGTAAGAGTTTTTAAGGCTATAAATTGTTTCTTCTAAAGAATCAAGATAGTCAGGAGAAACTAAAGTAGCTTTAACCTTACCGTTTTTAGTCAAATCTACTCTTGTGTACGCGTCATTTACCTCGTCTACAAGACTAAGAAGTATTCTTCTGGCTTCTGTTACCGGTATTACTTGTGTCATAACGTGAATGTACATTAAAATGAGCATTTTGTCAATATATCAATTCTGGTCTAAGACAGGAGGCTTTGAATGTAGCACTCTGCCCCTTTTGTCTCTTTCCGTTATTATTCTTTCTTTTCAAGGCTGAGGCATTATGAAGTTAAACTTGAATTGCAAAAGTGGGATTGAGAATTGTGTATTCCTATACTTAGGTTCATCTTGGATATTTTGTGCCTGAGTATATAACGAGATGCATCCGTTTACTAAGGCTTTCCTCCTTTCATTGATATAAATAGATTTTACCAGGCTTTTCATATATTTTTGTTTCTGTTAGCTATAAAGATATTTTTATTTACTTACAAAACGATGAAGTATTGAACTTACCAACGTTTGGTAAGGAATACCCGTTTCAATTGCTTTTGCTCTCAATTTTAATACGTCCTTTTCAGATAGACGGATATTAATATTTTTCGTTTTATTTAATGTTGCGGTAGCATATGTTTGATACTGTTTTTTTTTATTTTTCCCAATAGAAACAAGCTCACCTCTTTCAAATTCTTCAAGCAATTGCTTTTCTTCTTTATCTAAATCAAAATATTTCATTTATTTTCCCCTCCTTTCTATAATATATTGTTTTGTTGCTTTTCGGCTTGGAATAATTGTCTTTAAGAAAATCTTTTCTTCATCTTCAACAAACGGTACTAAATATGCATACTTATCAATTTCAACAATAAAAATCTTCTGATTAGGATACCGGTTTTTATTTGGGCGTTCAACGATATCCACCAAGTTACCTTCTTCTATTGCAAGAAGTATATCTTCAAACGAAAGCTCTCTTTCTTGTTTTAATTGTTCATTCTTTTCCTTATCCCAATCAATATACTTCATTACTCTTATAATATGACATTTGATATGATATGTCAATAAGGTAGCTTGATAAACTTTAATTAATACGCTATTGAATGGACCATCTTCCCCTATCTTCTCTATCAAAAACCTCGAATTTTTAAAATCCTAAAAATCATTTTCCAAAATAACAGATCTTGGAAAAATTATCAAAAAATAAAGATAGTAATTGTCCATCCCCAAGCACGGGCCATGTCCCTGCCTGTTAGGACAATGGGTATGCCTAAACTTACACTAAGTATAGGCTTAAAGTGGTAAATTATAATTCAGGTCTTACCTATACTACGTATAGTATATAAAGAGAGGAACTAAACAAGATAAAAAATGATATAATCCAAAAAAACTACTGCCTAATAAAACCCTGTCCTAAAAATAACAAAAAATACTAATAAACTAAAAATAATAACTCAAATACTAGAAACTTAATAAATAAAATTACGAATAAATAGATAAACAATATGAACTACCGAGAGCTTCCTAATATAACTTTGAAGCAAAAAGAAATAATGGATCTAGTGTTTAGATTTAGATTTATCAATAGAAAACAAATACAAAGACTTCTTAATCATAAGGACCCAAAAAGAATTAATGCCTGGCTTAAGGATTTAGTTGATAAGAAATATCTAAGTAGAATATACTCCCATAAACTCTTGGAAAACACCAAACCTGCCATCTACTTTCTAAATAATAACGGGATCTTATGGGCAAGGTATGAAAAAGGGCAAGAGTATCGTGCTGATGATTGGCAACTAGACATTAAATACCTTAAGAAGTTCTACCAGGATAAACACGCATCCCAGACTTTTATCAATCACTGTATTGCCCTTTCTGAATTCTATACACAGTTTAAAGAGTATGAGAGAAGTATTAATAAAGATAAGAAAAAGGAAGTAATTGAATATTCCCTTCAAACTAAAACTTAGATGTGGATAGATAAACAATTACATTTACAAAAAGGTGAGGATTTTAACGAAATTAAACAATCTATTCCCGATTTATTCTTTGAGAAGATATTAAAACCTTATTCAAAAAATATTAAGTCTCAAACCTTTTTCCTGGAACTATTTGATCCCCATATGCCAAGATGGGCTATAAAATACAGAATTAAACAATATATTAAGTATAAAGAAGAAGATAATGACTGGAAGCTCTACTCAGGGCTTGATAATAAATTCCCCATTATCCTTCTAATATTCCCCCATCAACAGAAGATAAATGCAGTTTCTAAATTCATAAACGATGAATTGTTGTATAGCTATGACTCAGATGATATGAAATTTCTTGTTACCACTTACCAAAAAGCAATGGCAGAAACATTAATTGGTAAACAAAACATTTGGAAAGAGATAAGGGGGTAGGGAAACCGAGAAATACAACCTTAAAACTACTTAGCTCCATCATGCAGAGCTGAAACTCTTTCAGGATGTAATTAAACTTATTATCCTTTCCACCCATCTCTTTTTGTAATTATTCTTGCTTTGTTTGCAGGAGGTAGCTTGAAGTTAAATTTAAATTCTAAGTTGAGACATTGAAGTGTAAATCCCGATAGATGATCATTTGACAATTATATCAAAACGGGATTAACTTAAATAAAGCAGGGTTCGATTATGTCTTTAGCCGAAAATCGTCCCTTTTCTTTCCCACCTGAAGGAGCTGACCACCGGTCCCAAATTTTGGGATTTCAAAAAATCCCCTTCTCCGATTTTACAGATTCTTTTAAAGAAATATTCAAAAGCGGTACTGAAACAACATTTGAAACCTATAATCCGTCTGCTGCATTTAGGAATCCGCCTGATCTTTACAGAGCCGTAAGGGTTGATTCTTCCGATGGACAAACAAAAAGCGTAATATTCAAATATACAAATCAAGGATTAGAACCCTACCTTGAAAGAACCTTTGACCTTGAAGATCCCTTTGCATCCAATATTGACGGAGAAATACTTTTTGGAGGCGTCAAGGTTAATAAATCTCTCGACAATGAAGGAAGAGTAGTTAGCCACTGGAAAACAATTTTATATAGAGGCGGAACAATTCTTGAACTTAGACCATTCTTTACCGGGCCTCAAGAAATGAAGGATATAAGGCTAATTAAAAGACCTAGTGGCAAAATAGGCGTTTATACACGGCCGCGAAGCCCGGGCAATGAAGCTTTGGGAGGAGACGGACAAATTGGCTACAGGGAATTTGCATCTCTTGATGCCTTAGAAAAAAGTTCTCCCTCCGATCTTGAAATCCAAAACGCACTCCTGCTCTCTTTTAGGTTTCCAAAAGGCCATTGGGGAGGAGTAAATCACGCTCAAGTTTTAAAAGACGGAAAATACCAAGACTGGAATTTACTCCTAATACATAAGGCTTACAAAGACAATTCTCTCCATTACTGCGCAGGTGGACTTATCCATAATCCTGATACCGCTCAAGTAGTCGACTTGGGGACGCTAGTAAAAAGATCCGATCTTCCTCCCGGTCCGTGGAAAGAGCAAGGGAAAAGTGAGTACTATAAAGACGTGTATTTTGGCACAGAGCTAGAAATAAAGGGGAAAATATGGAAAATTACAGGAGGGATGGGTGATGCGGAAAGCGGAGGACCAGAAATCCCAAATCCCCTAGTACTCGCCGCTTAGAAGCCGATTCAGACAAAACCGGGAAAGAAATCGATTTTTATATTCTTTCTTGATATTCCGACACCAAGAAGAACTTGTTCGAAGGCAGCAACCATAGCGTGAGGACCTGATAAATAAAACAATCTTTCCGCATAATCAGGAACCTCTTCCGTAATCATCCTTGCATCAATTCTGCCGGATCTTCCCCTCCAAGTCGATCCCGTTTGTTCTGTGAGAGTGTAAACAGTTTTTATACCCAAATTCGAAGATGCCACATCAAAAATATTCCGGTATGCAATTTCAGATTCCATTTTGTTTGAATAGAGCATTATGATATCTCGCTTTTCATTTGTATCCAATAAATATTTAATAATGCTTCGGTATGGTGTTATTCCGATTCCTCCTGCAATGAAAACTAGTTTCCGGTTCTGATCTTTAGGCAAAGTAAATTCTCCCGCAAGCTGCGAACCTATTAACGTAGTATTCGCATCAAGATTTGCCATTGCTCTCTTGAAACTACTTCCTTGCGGATAAAATTTTATACCCAACCTTATATTTTCTTCTGTTGGAGAAGATGCAATAGTAAAATATCGCCTATTTCCTCTGCTATCTGTGTTTTTGTGAGACAATGTCCACTCCATATATTGCCCCGGAGTGAATACGGGTTTCGATTGAGCCTTGAATACAAAATCCAAGATATCCGATCCGATTGCCCTTTTCTCGCCAAGTTTCAGCGTTAACTTTAATTTCGGACTTACGATATAAGAAAAAATATTTCCTATTACTAATGCTATCTCCGGAGTCGAATATATAGATCCAAGGTGAATTTGAGGAGAAAAAAGAAAACCTACCAACGCCCCGTATAAGATCTGCAATTTCTTTGTAGGAGGAGTAGTAAGGGGCTCTGTAAGCATAACGAATCCCAAAAAAAGTAGAGACGAATTAAGAGCAACTCTTTTTAAAGTTTCAAAAACATCTGTTCCTCTTCCCAAACCGAATAAGACACTTTCTAAAAGTGCTGCTATGAAGAAAACAATAATCATATCTTCTTTTTGAATTTTCCTCGCAACCAATAATCCTCCAGATACGACAAAAGGAACCATCCAATTAGTTCCGGTCCACCAGCTCGCCGAGTGTCCCAATCCTATTGCTGTTAAAACTACGGCAATAGCAACGGGATTAAACAAATGCTTTTTCCCAATGGCTAAAATGTACTTGGAAGAAATGGCCAAAAGAGATGCAAATCCGAAAAAAGGAAGTGAACGAAAAGATGAGTTGGGAGTTATGATAAGCGTCAAGATTAAGGCAGTAATATAGACTGATTCGACATTGGTAGGAGCTTTGAAAATATAGGAGAATATCTTATTTGATATATAACAAATACAAAGAATAAAAATTGTAGAAAAGGCTAGATCAAAAGGGGAAAAAGGCAGAGTACCAAAAAGACTTAAAATCAACGCCACTATTACAAGGATAATGAGATAGTAAAGTACCAAACGGTACATCGTGATTCCGTCTAAAAAAGCATCGATAAAATTCAACATTTTTTAAACAACATACTTTGTAAAGTTTTCCGTCATTGTGGCAATTCCATCTTTATCTATCATGTAGCCCTCTAAGCCTTTTTTATTTTCAATAAACCAAATCCCCTGTCTTCCCATCGCAAAAGCAGCCGTTGCAAAACGATCAGCCTCATAAATATTCGGGCCGATCACAGTCAGGCTAACGACATCACTATCTAACCCATTAATCGGATTATAAATATGCTTCCCTCTTATGTAAGTACCTGAAGTAGCAATTCCCATATTGGAAACCCTAAGGACTTTAACGATTTGCTTCTGGTTTAAAGGATTTTTTATTCCAACTGTCCACTCTTTTCCTTCCTTATTTCTTCCATAAACTTGGACATCCCCACCAGCATCTATATAAAAATTTCTGCATCCCTTTTTTATAAGAATTTTTGCGGCTTCTTGAATTGCCCATCCTTTTACGAGCCCCGAAGGATCAATTAAATCTTTATGCCTTATATCAAAGTACCCATTTGAATCTTTTTTTGTTTTCAACGAAAGTTTGAATATAGTCTTCATTTCAAGGCTATAATCTTGAGGACTTATCTCTCCCCTATTTATTTTTGAAATTTCACTGTTTTTTTTATAAGTGCTGAATTTTCTATCTACGGATCTAAAATAATTAAACACCAGATCGAAAAAATTCTTCTGTGCCATTTCATCGACTATTTCGACTGTAATTGGCATTCCCATAATTGTTTTTGTTTGTTTCACTGTGCTTTATTAAGAGCTGATTGTAATGACTGCCTGAAAGCGTCGCTTGTAGCTGTTGCACCAGATATGATATCTACGTTTGCGCTTTGCGCTTGAATCGCTTCCGATTTCAAATATGGCATAGCCTGGGAATTAATTTCTATCGAGGTGTTTCTATCATTTGGGTACTGCAAAAATGCAACGTCGGTTATTTTCCCTCCTTGAATAATCGCTTGAACCTGCACAAATCCATAGAATGCATCAGTAACATCACCCACATATGTTCCATTTTTATATCCGTTGGTTTGCTGGCTTGTGATCGGTGGATTTGAGGGCGTTGGACCAAATGAAGGCTGCGGCGGAATAACAGGACTGGGTGCCCCCTCACTTCTCTGATGAAGACTGTATAAAACGAATACAGCTATGACAAAAAAAGAGAGTAAAAACTTTTTCATCTTTTTATTATGATATCACCCTATTTTGTCGGCTGCTGAGAACTCGTTCTCTCTCTAGGATTAAGTTGTACGTTTTGGGCGGTTATTGATCCGTCAGAATTTTCTGTTCCAAAAACAACAACAGTCTCATCTTTTTTAAGGTCAGATATTGAAGCGCTATCAGTTTTAAGAATAGCTGCAGACGAAGGAATTAGAACAATTTTTGTACTCCCGTCTTGCAATTTCACCGTAATGCTTTTATCATCGGCATTTATTATTTGGCCTCTAACAGGCCTGCTGTTAGTAGCCCCAAATCTCTGTCTAAATTGTAACTGTGCTGAATTTCCATTACCGACTCGTCCAAACTTAGAACCAGCAACAAATCCGGCTCCTCCGGAAACCAAAATTAAAATGACTGCTAAAACTATAAATTTGCTCATTCTTCACCTCCCTTTTTAGATCGTCAATCGCAAGCTTTGCCTACTCATATCTTAAAGCTTCTATTGGCGATAGATTTGCCGCTCTTTTTGCAGGATACCAACCAAAAAGAATTCCTATTATTCCCGACACACCAATTGCAAGCACTACGGCAAAAGGAGAAACAATAAAGGGAAGGCTAATGATACGCGAAACTAAGAATGAAATAAGTATTCCAAGCATCATACCCAGCGCTCCACCTGCCACCGTTAGCATGATCGATTCGACCAAGAACTGTTTTATAACTATATCCCTTTTTGCTCCGAGTGCTTTTCGAAGGCCAATTTCCCTAGTCCTTTCAACAACTGTGACCAACATAATATTCATGATTCCGATTCCCCCAACCAAAAGAGAAATCGCGGCAATACCGGAGAGGATGGTTGTAAAGATTCCGGTTATCTGTTGAGCCGAGGCAAGAATATCGTTTTGTGAAAAAATAGTAAAATCCGCATTCGTTGGATTTTGAATCTTGTGCCTTGCTAAAAGAAAATAACCAATCTTATCTCTTGTATCGTCCATTTTATTTTGGTCTGTTACTTGTATTGAGATTGAACCGAGATAATCAACTCCAAAGAGGATTTTTTGAGCAGTTGAAAGAGGAATTAACACAATATCGTCTTGATTGGAAGCTCCCACTCCACCCTTACTCGCCGTTATTCCAATAATTTTGAATGCAATCTTATTGACTCTTATTGTTTGACCGACCGGATTTGCGCCATCGCCAAAGAGATCTGAAACTACTTGCGGACCCAAAACAGCAACTTTGGTTTGACCATCCATATCGGATTGTGAAATAAAAACCCCACTTGCAACTTGGACATTCCTAACTGTTTGATAGGTAGGTAAAATACCTACAACCTGAGTACTAGTATTCTCTCTTCCAATTGAAACCGTCGCCCTACGAAGTAATTCCGCAGATACGTTTTCGACTCCAAGATTTGCGGAGTCTTTCATAATCGCCTTGGCATCGTCCAGGGTCAAATTATTTGAAGTTCCGGAAAGGCTCCTGATATCCCCAGGTCTTATTGCACCAGGAATAACGGTAAGAAGGTTCGAACCGAGCGATTGGATTTGAGACTCTACGGCCTTTTGCCCACCCTGACCAAGCGAAACAAGCGCGATTACTGCGCCAATCCCAATAACTATTCCTAACGTAGCCAAAACCGTGCGAAGTTTGTTTACATTTAGCGCCGAGAAAGCTTCGATTATTATCTCCCTAAGCTCCATAATTAATTTTTTTCAATCTTTCCATCCTTTATTCTAATTACCCTCTTGGCGTATTTTGCTATGTAAGGCTCGTGCGTAATCATTACGATTGTGTGGCCTTCTCTATTAAGCCTCTGAAATATTTTCATTATTTCAACGGCTTGGGTGGATGCCAAATTTCCTGTTGGCTCATCGGCGAGAATAATTGTTGGATTCATGCTTAAGGCTCTTGCGATAGCGACTCTTTGTTGTTGTCCGCCCGAAAGTTGGTTGGGAAGAAAGTCTATTCTTTCGGAAAGATCAACCAATTCTAAAAGTTGTTTAGCCCGGCTAATTCTTTCGTTAGCTGGAAGACCACCATAGCTCATTGGCAACATAACATTTCTCAAAGCGGAAGTCCTGGGGAGAAGATTATATGCTTGGAAAACGAAGCCTATCTTCCTATTTCTTATTTCAGCCAAATTATCATCTCTAAGTTTACTCACATCGTGACCATCCAAAATATAATTTCCAGAAGTAGGACTATCGAGGCAACCTAGAATATGCATTAACGTGGATTTTCCCGAACCCGATGGCCCCATAATCGCCACAAATTCACCCTTTTTTATTTTGAAAGAAATATCAGAAAGCGCTATGGTTTTCTCGCCATCTGTCTGGTAAATTTTTGAAGCTTTTGAAACATCTATCATCTTCCACCTGTTTGAATTCTAACTGCGCCTCCGCCGCCAGCGGCTCCTCCACCACCGAACGATCTTATTCCAAAGGGAGAGGCGCTGGATCTGGTACTTGAAGAGCTTATTATTCCTGTTATTACTTCGTCGTCCTCCGATATTCCCGAAACTATTTCTGTCTGCGTATCGGAAGAGATTCCTGTTTCCACAACGACCGATTTAACTTGTCCGTTCTTTAGGACTCTTACAACGGATTGTCCGCCTTGTGTTTGAATCGCCGCAGAAGGAACTGAAAGGGCGTTATCTTTTATTTGAGTAATTATATTTGCGGTTGCAGACATATTCCCAAAAATCTCCGGAGAGTTGGTATCCAAAGCTATTGTCGCAGGATATGTCGTAACTCCAGAAGTTACAACTCCTTGTGTATTTAGGCTTTGTACGCTTCCTGTAAATGTTTTATTTGGCAAAGCATCAAAAGTAATTGTTGCTTTGTTTCCAATTTTAATCTTGGGAGCATCGATTTCCGAAAGATTAACCGATATAACAGGCGTGCCGTCATTTGTAATTGTTGCAACCGCATTTTGTCCAACAGACGTAGTGCTTGAGGATGGAGCAAGGTATGAACCGACCTGAACAGCCAGACCGCTTACGGTTCCGGAAATTGGAGCATAAACGACGTCTGAGACTTGCTGGTAAGATAACCATGCCTGAGATATTACAAGCTGTTGATTCTTGTAGGCAGCTTCTGCTGCAAGCCAATTTGCATTTTCTTCTATATATACCGGGTCCTGTTTTTGTGTATCGCTTGGGGTTGCGGAACTCCCTTTATCGTTAAGAAAAGTTTGATTTGCTTTAAACATCGCAGCCTGGAGTGAGTTTAAATCTGCCTGTGAGGCAAGGTAAGTGTTCAACGCTTGAGTCTTTTTAATGAGTCCCGAAGAATCAAGATTTATCCACGCAATAGGTTGACCTGCAATAACCGTATCACCATCTTTTACATAGATGTTCGATACAATTCCGCTTGCTTGTGTTGTTACCGCCATTCCGCTCAAGGCGGCCACCTGGCCGGAAGCAGAAACCGACGAAATTAAAGTTCCTACCTGAGCTTTCTGAGTTTCGTATGTCGGCGATTGAGCTTTTGTAAAAATTTGACTCCCTATATAAATAAGGCCGACGACAACAGCAAGAATTATCGCACTAGTCTTTTTGTGTCGGATTATTTTTCCTTTTAACTTATTAATTAAGAGTTGCATTTATATTCTTTCCTTCCTTTAGGTTATTAAGTAGGTTTTTGTGAATTCGGATTAGATCTTTTATGTCATTTGGGTGGACATTCGAGAAGACCCTTTTCATTTCTTCCATTCTTTTTTGCCTTACTTTTGCGATTTCCTTAATAGCCTTTTTTGTTAACCTTAGATGAATTACCCTTCTATCTTCCTTATCGCTTATTTTCTCAACTAGTTTTTGCTTGCTTAATCTTTCGATAAGTTGCGTTGCGGAAGATTTAGTTATTTGGAAGTGTTTTGTTATATCTGTAATTGTTGCTTCCGGCTTTTCAAGCAGAAATCGAAGGGTAAAAAATTGAAGCGGGGTTCCCTGTTTGGACATCCAGACTTTTTTGTTGTGGCTATTTACGGATCTCCAAACTTCCTGCATGGTAGACATCAATTCATCCAAATTGTCCATGAGGGATTAGTTTATGACATTAACTTTTTCTTGTCAAGAAACAAATGATTTAATGTCAAGGGTCTTTTGGAATGAATTAAATTATCTGCTGCTATAGTGGAATGCGCGATCTTTACCTGCAATTCTTATTCGCCCTTCGGTTCTTAACATTCTGGTGAGCTGTGCAATTCTTTCTTTAGATAAAGTTCTGGCCAAATCCAGACTTAAATAGTCGCGTAATTGAGCATTCGTCAAGCTTGGATGTAATCTAAGAGTTGCCTCAATCGTTTCAGCCAATTCTTCCGATTGTATTCTGTTTGCGCCTGGAGACGTTTCCCTCGCTTTTGTGAGAAGTCTAGCTACCCGCTTGGGGTCACCAGTTATCTCTTGTGCTTTTTTTCTCCCTGCAATTAAAAATTGCTGATCTCCTGTAGAAATTTTATCTACAATATCAACCACTTCCGAAACTACGGATTTTTGCTTCTGAGAAAGCCAGATCATACGTAAACCATTCCATCTCCTTGTTGTCACAATTCCTTTATTGCTCAGGGATTCAAGATGCACATCGAGATTTTTATTAGCCAGTTCTCTAATTAACTCTGCTTGAACCACTCCATTAGCGTTTTCTACTAGAAACTTATAAATTCTATATCTATTAATTGGCGCTATGGTTGGCTCATTATCTTTAGTTGGAGAATTTGCATTTCCAAAAATATTCCAGAGTGAAATACCTCCATATTTTTCCGATAGGTCAAGAAAATGTCCCGCTACGGTGTCTCCCAGCTGCCCACCTTTTTCCGTTTTTCTAAATGTTTCAGGATCTAAAGCAGTCTGCATGAACCCAACGGATGATAACTGTTCGCAATATGAAGCAAGGGTTCTTTTATCTATGCCCCAAACTACTTTTCCTTGTTTTGAAGATATCAGTTTATGTAGGTCAGTTTTTTTATAAACTTCTCCAACAACC
>DASRFS010000016.1:0-20596 GCA_035651435.1 Patescibacteria group bacterium
CTCCCTCTCTTTTAAAGGAAACTACATCTGCGTTGAGAATTACTTTTCCGCCCATTTTTTGAATTTCTTCCGCCATTTTTTCGGCGATTCTACCGACACCCAGTTTTGGATAATAAAATTCATCTACGAAAGAAACGACGTTTCTGCTTTTAAGCAAAGCGTCCTTAATAACTGTTAAGATATTGAACCCTCGCGTTCTTTGTCCTACCCAATCGGCGGAAATTTCCTTATTGCTTCTTCCCCAGAGTTTTTCGGAATATCTCTTAAAGAAGATGCCGTATAAGGTCGGTCCAAACTGATTGGTAAATCCATCTTCCAAAGAAATTACCTTAGGCTTAAAAATTATTGCCCTAAATCGATAGATAATATAAGTTGTTACTGCAAAAAAAGCTTTTACAGGACCGATACCAAGAAGCGCGTTCATAATCCTAACGGGATAGTAGAAATATTTATTGTCAAAATATATTCTCGTGAGCCTTTTAACCTTTATAAGCTCGTCACCCATAAGATTTATCATCCACTTATTGACCATATCGCTTTTGGCGAACCACCTGTGCGGCCCTGTATCAAATCTGAAATCTCCTTTTTTAAGCGTTGCTGCTAGTCCTCCGATGAAGTCGTACTTCTCAAGGACGGTAACCTTATGTCCTTTTTTGATCAGCTCGTAAGCACATGCAAGACCTGCAACTCCCGCTCCTAATATCAGTACTTCCTTATTTTTCATATAAAAGTTAATTTTAACTTGAGGCTATTCTAAATGCAACGCTTCCATCGAGGAATTTTATTTCCTTTATGGCTTTTTCTTTGGGTATTTCGTCCGGTGTTCCAATAATTAACGCCTTTTTAATATTCCTGTCTTTATTGTAATCGATGTTTCTAAATTCATACTTTCCAATTACTCTTTTCATCCTGTCTACAGTTCCGTCTCCTTTGTAATCCCAGTGTTTTTGGTACCAAGAAGGATCAATTTTGTTGTAAAAAAGATAGAAAATGTAAGGCTGGTCGTATTTATAGGTTACAACCACTTTGTCATAATTCTTGTCTACTTTACTTAGGTAAGAAAAAAGTTCTTTTGATCCGTATTGCCAAGATTCAGATACGTCTCTAGGCGTATGAACATAATACTGGTGAAGATAATATGCAATATTCAAAATAAAAACAACAGCGGTTACTGCCAAAATCGCAGTTTTAAATTTGAACCGTTGAGTTTGCTCAATAAACTTCAGGATTCCAAGCGCAGAAAATATTTGAAAAGTAGGAAGAAAGGCCAGCGCTCTTACAGGGTGAGGAGTTCCGGTTGTCAAAGCCGAAGCAACAGGCGCAATAAGAAACCACCAAAAAACAATAAACTTTGACGATCCTTTTTTTGTATATAAATTGAGAATACCCAAAAGAACAAAAGGCAATTCCAAAAGATAAAGCATCCCGAAATCAACCGGATGATGTCTCGGTACACCGTCCCCCTTAACGAAAAGAAAGTTCGGATCGTAATGGTCGAGATAACCCTTTATGACCGTGAGGCTGTATACAATTCTTCTATTATGAAGTAATTCTCCTAAACGATCGTTATTGGATTTATCATACTGAAGTTCTTTTATCGAGCTGTCTAATGTTCCCGTGGGCGTTAGGACCGTAACAGAAGAAAATCGGGAAAGATCGGTAAGCAAACTTTTTAAGAAAGGCACTAAAACAACCAAAGCTAAAATAGCAGAAATCAAAACTATTTTTCTCTTCTTCCAAAGACTTTTTCTGAAATAAATCAATAATCCAAGAACAAACACCGGAGCAACTAACCGGAAACTTTGATAAGAATATAAAGTCAGCGCGAAAAGGATAAAAGATAGAATAAAAAACTTTGGATTTTTTAACGCCTTTAAAAAAATAAACACCGCGCTTATAAAGAAGAACAAGCCAATATTCGCTTCGAAAGCGGTTCTCGAAAATTGCAAATGCCACGGAGAAATCGCCAGTAAAAACGACGAGAGAAGTGCAAGCTTATTTGAACCGAAAAGTTCTCTTACCATAAAAAAGACAACAAGAACCGTGAGTGCCCCAAAAAAAGCCGAGGGGAATCTGACCCCAAACTCATTAAGACCAAAGAGATAAACCGATGGGATATCTAAATAAACGTACGCCGCAGGTTTATAATCGCCAAAAGATCTGATCGCGGTTGGAAATTTATTTCCGTATTCATCGGCTCCGGTTTGAAGAATTGAATAAGCATTATATCCTAAAGAAGCTTCATCCCAATCAAGACTCGGCGGATTTACTCCAAGCTGAAAAAACCGTAGGAAAGCGGCAATAACTACAATGATTAATAAAAACTTAAAGTCAGTAAACAATTTTGTAAGCATCTGTACCATCCTCTCTTTTTATAAGCTTAAAATTTTGAGTTCCGGGATTTGCGCAATCTCCTCGCTCTACAAAAAGTGTTTTTCCTTTGGGAAATCGTTGATCCCTGTTGTCGTAAGGACAATCCTGCGGAACAAAAACAAATTTTCCAAATCCTTTATATTCCGGGTCTTTTGGAGATCCTTCTTTTTGATAAACGCTAGGATCATATTTCATATAGAACAAAACCAAAGGATAAAGACCACCCGTAGTTTTGGTTATCACGACATTATCGTAAGAATTATAAGAATTTTTGACTAGGGCCATTGCCTCGTTAAATCCGTTATTTCTAAACCAAGTTCTATGGACTTTTGCATGGACAAAATATTGATGAAGAAAAAAAGCAATGTTAAAAACAAAAAGAAGAGACAAAATATAAATAAACTGTTTTTTGAATTTAAAACTATTATAAAAAGTATATATACCAAGAGCCGCACAAATCTCCAATGCAGGGAAAAGAACAATTGTTCTTTGGATGTTTGGAACATCGTCTACCGTTAACGACGCTGTGACCGGGGAAATTAAAATCCAAAAAAGAAGGAATTTGAACGAGGGATTTTTTGCCGCAAACAGATAAAAAATTCCTATTAGAATAAAAGGCAACTCGATGATATACAAAAGTCCCATGTTGGGAATTTTGTACCAGATTGGTAATCCTCCGTTTAGAAAAAGAAAATCTCCGCTAAAATAAGTAAGATAATTCCCTACAAAATCTTGAGAGTAATTAATAATCTTATTGTGGAATATTCGCGTTGCAAGAAGAGCCGCGCCTGATACTCCATCTTCTCTTTCCTGCTCTGCAGTTATAAGTTTAGTTCCAGGCGAATTAAAAATACTAACCTGAGTAAAACGACCTGTCCCGCCATTCACTTTAAATACCAGAAGAAACGAAACCAACGAAACAACGACTAGCGAAATAAAAATTTTCTTAAGATATACTCTGTTCGCCTTTAATGTTTTGTATAAATATAAGAAGAAAACTAAGAAAAGAAGAGGAACGAAAACTCTGGGAGTGTGGTAAAAAAAGAAGCTCAAAATTAGAAAAATACTTCCCCAAGATAAATATGCGACTCTCTTTTTATCAATACTTAAAATGATTAAGCCAAATCCAAGCATTATTAAGAATAAAGCGATTATTGTTTCCGCGCTTGCCCTGGATAGCGAAACATTCCAAGGAGAAACCGCTAGCAGAAATGCCGATATTAAAGAAATTTTTTTGTTTTTGAAAATTGAATTAGTTAAAACAAAAATTGCTATGACAGAAAAGACACCAAATAATGCACCGGGGAGTCTTGTTGAAAATTCATTCAAACCAAGAAACTTAACCGGTAGAATATCCAGATAATGGTAACCCGAAGGTCGGTTGTCGCCGAAAATATCGATATACAAAGGAAATCTGTGTCCGTTGTCATCCTTGCCCGTTAAAAGCAAGGAGTATGCGTTATACCCAAGCGATGCCTCATCTATATGGAATCCGACAGGAAAGTTAGAAAGATTATAAAGCCTCAAGAAGGCAGCAAGTAAAATTATTAAAACAAAAAGAATTGAGAAAATATTTTTCTTAAACATATTTCTTCTTAAAAAAGACCACGCTCAAACCTGCAAAAATTAGAAGCGAAATTCCGCTCACTTCTGTCCCCAGCTGAAAACTCTTTGGATTATATTCGAATACGACTTCGTGCCTACCTGCCGTTAACGGAACGGCTCTAAAAGTGTAATCTGCCCTGTATATCTTAGCAGCCCTACCGTCAACCTTTACAGTCCATCCTTCGTAATAATTATCCGATAAAAAGAAAAGTGTATTGGTCTTTGCAGAGGTTATGAAAGATGATCTATTCTCCTCATAGTTTTTTACTTCAACCTTTGCGTTTTCATCCGGCGAAATTTGAAGAGGTACTTTTTCTTCTAAGATAAGAGTTTTGTTAAGGTTAAATTTTCCACTTTCATCACCAATCTTTAGGATTATTTTCTCCCTATCCGGTTCTACTATATATTCGCCGAATAAACCGATCCTGGGAACGACATTTTTGTTTTCGTAAATCTGATAATGCCCGTCGTGATAAATAAAGTTGTATGCTCCGACCGGGAATGTAAGGTTGTCCGGAAAAGAATCTCCCGATTTATGAAGAATGTATTTAGCTCCGACTAGATCCAATATTCTTTGTCTGAATATATTGTTTTTTAAACTGTCAACTCCATACCCGGGCAAAATATTGGCATCCGGTCTTGGGAGTTCTTTAACAAATTCTCCTTTCCTTGAAACCTCGATTAATCTTGTGTATCTTTTTAGATGAAGAGGGTCGACTCCTTCGGGCGAATACGTCTTGTCCATAATCTGGAAATTGCTTTCTACATAACCGCTTCCGTATCCCCAAAATCTATTTATTCCCGCGTTTTTCTGAAGAAACGAAATAACAGAGGTCTTGGGATACACAAACTCTTTCGGAGAAAAAGGCGTAATTTTTTGGAAAAAGTAAAAAAGATCAATAAAGGTCAAAAGGCAAATTAAAAAAGTCGCCGGTTTAAACCTTCTATGAAACCACAAGAAGCTAAGAGTCAAAAAAGAAAAGTAAAATACCGTGGGGAGCATTAGATTTCTTTTCGTGGTTACCAAATAATTTAAGTTTGTTCCGAAAATTTTCGGCGCTACAGCTACGAATATCCACCCCACCACCAAAAATATGAATATTAAACCAAAAGCAAAATATAAAGCTTTCTTGTTTTGTCTTTTCCTAAAATAATCCAATCCAAAGGCAGACAAGATAATTGCTCCGAATTCCCAAAGGCTCAGCATCCTTGTTGGAACAGCCGTAGAAATAACAGGAATTGGAATTGCGTGGAAATATTTTGTAATAAATAAGTCGGTTGTTACGAGAAGGCAAAACAAAGCAATACCTCCAAATATTATAATTTCTTTATTTTTACGAAAATTAAAAGCCGCATATATTGCAAGAATTAAGGGAACAAGACCAATATAGGAAACCCTTTCGATGTAAGTTCCGTAAAACCAATAATTTCCGCTTGCAGGGTGACCAAAATAATTTGGCGCAACAAGGGTTATCATGTACCACCAGGGGTTAAGAAGATGTTGGATTTGACTCAACGTATAATTTCCTCTCGAAGAATCCAAGAATAACTCGGTGGTAGGAAGAAGCTGCAATGCTCCAAGCCCGAGCGGGAAAAGAGTAGCGATTAGAAAAAGAGCAAATCTTCCAATATTGAATGACTTCTCCGTAAATAATCTTGCTAAAAAATATACCCACACGGCAACGAAGAGGTAGAAAAAAGATTGGACAAAACCGGCTAGAAAAGACATGACAAGCGTTAGAGATAAAAAGAATAAGTATCTGTATTCAAATTTTTTCAAAAATCTATGCGTCCACAAAAGTGCGAGCGGAAGCCACAAAAATGTGTGCCCAATATTCCCATATTCCATCCAAATAACCATAAAGGAAGAAAAAGCAAAGGCAAATCCTCCGAAGAGACTTGAAAGTTTTGTTATTTTAAATTCCCTAAGCAGAAGATACATAAAAAACGCCGAAAGAATTGGAGCTGAAATTATGTATAAAGTCCAACCCGTGAGAAACGGAAAAATTAGCATGAGGATATTGAAAGGATAGAAGGCTCCGGTTTGGAAATTCGCTAAAAGAGGGTTACCCGAAAAATTGTAGGGATACCAAAAAGGCATCTCGCCTTTTTTTATCATTTCTATGGCAAGAAACTTCCAAGGGAATATGTGCCTAATAACATCCGCGCCTTGTAACTTACTCGGAACACCACCGGGTTGGTATCCAAGTATCGGGTAAGCTTTATACGGTTCGTAAGTAGAAACGAGCAGATCCCCCGGGAAAGGTATGTTCCCCTTAAATATGGGGTAAAAAAATATGGCAACAAGAAAAATAAAAATTCCAAGCGGCTTTAATAATTCCTTTTTCATCTAAGACTATAGATTGTTAGCGATCCTGCATTGACCCTTGGGAAACTTAATTCTTTTTTAACAGGCCAGGACTGCGGCGCATCGCCCGGCATCTTGCATTGCGTACAAGGCTGGTAAAACAAGAAATAAACCTGCTTTGTTTTAGACGCGTCGGTTGCCTCTTTTGGCGGGAGATCCTCAATAGGCCAGACTCCTTTTATTTCTACGTTTTTATTTTTGAATAGATATATCTCCAATCCATAAGGCATCAGTCCGAACGTTCCCTCGGTGGCAACAAAAATTTTTCCGCTTTTTGATTTTTCATCAAAAAATTTAACTGCTTCTTTAACTCCTACTCCTGCAGGCCAATCCAAAATATATTGCTGTAAATCCGAATATGCTATTGGTGCTTTTGCAAAGTCAGTTAAAATAAAATAATCCGATTTAAGCATCAGGGCGGTAAATAACAAAAGGATCAAGGGAGCTAATTTTATCTTTTTATAGATTTCAGAAAGAGAGTACGCGGCGAGAATTAAAAGAGGCATGGTCATAAAGAGAATGAACCTGGGATATAAAGTTTTACCGAATAACGCCAGAGCTATAAATGGAAAAATAAACCAAGAAAAAAGCAACAATTTCTCTTTTAAATTTTTCCTGTTGAGAATAAATGAACCGACAATAAGAAGAAGAACCGGAAGGGTCATATAGGTTAATAGCCAATTAAATTGTCCGGACCAATTGCTAACGAAAAAGGTAAACGGATGGGTCAACCATTCCCTAAGTGGGTAAACGAAGATCGCATTTTTCTCGTTAATTATGTGGTAAAAAGGAGAAAGACGGAGAATGGAATAATAAAAATAAGCAAATCCAGTTGAAACAATTGCCAAGGTCCCCCAGCGAATTAACTGATCGTTCCTTTTTTCGCTTTTCCAATTGAACAATAACAAAGATACGGGCAATAAGTAGATGAATAAAAAGCCGGAAGTTTTTGTAAGAACAGACGCTCCCAATACCATCCCTAAAATTAAAGCTATATCAAGTCTTCTTTTTTTAATGAGCAATATTTCGAAAAATAACGACCAGATAGCGCCTGCGGCAACGAGCGAATCATAGAGAGCCATCCTATCGTAAACCAAAGCAAACGGATAAACTATGTAAAGAAAAACAGAAATAATTGCGACTTTTCTATTGAATAATTCGCGGGCCAGGAAAAATATCCCCACCATTGTAAGTGCCCCGGCAAAAACAGAAACAAGTCTCCCAGACAAAAGAGGATCTGAAATAAACTTCATAAAGATCATGTTTATCCAGACAAAAAGAGGTTGTTTCCCGTCGGTTAACGAGATGAATCTCCAATTTGGATCAAGTTTTGCGATTTGGGACCAGCGGGTATAGATTGCCTCGTCGGTAAAGATTGGAAGACTCATTATATTGTAGAGACGTGAAAGAAGAAAAAGAATACCGGAAACGAACCAAAACATGATCATAGATGTATTTTACGACTTTTGATGAGAATTGACAGGATGCAAAGCGCGATAACCGAAATATTTAAATAAAACAGTATTGTAGGAACGGGTTTGTCCCAATTTCCAAGATTTAAAAAGGGAACGTAAGTTAAAGGAATAAGAATTGAAGAAATAATGATAGGTGTTTTTATATAGAATTTACTCGAAAGGGCTGCAAAAGGGATAACATCCAAAAGATACCAGGGCTGAAAATTAGTTCTAAATGAAGAAGCTATAACCGACGCCAACATTAAGACTGCAGAATAAGTTACCATTTTTTCCCAATCGACTTTTCCTCTTTTAAACAAAACGTACAGATAGACGGGCAAAAGAAAAACAGTCGCAAACTTTATTCCGATTGAAAAAAGCAAAAAGAAAATCGAAAGCAAATATATCCTTTTTTTAAGCAGAAAAAAGCTCCAAACTGCAAAAAACATCATTGCAATATCCAAATGCGACGAAACCAACGATTCAAAAATAACAAGCGGAGAGATAGCAAATAGTAAAACGCTGAATTTGTTTTTCGAAATCCTTTGGATAAAGTAAGCGGTTCCCAAAAAGAAAATAGTCATCATTCCCTTGAATAAAAAAAGCGTGGGAATAAAAAGGCCCTTTCCAATTACAGACAAAGGGGCGGTAAGTCCAAGCCAGACAGGCCCGTACGGATAAGTTCTCTGGGTCCAGTGCATAAATTGGAGCATAGGATCTCCGGGAAAATCTAGGGCCTTATGCAGATACGGATTCTGGTGATAAAAAGTTAGAATTCTTGCGTCAAAAATGTAATTAAACACATCGTAAGTGAACGCGGGATAGGCAAAGTTCAAAATCACCGCGGATGAGCCAATCAATAGAAGAAACTGTTTTCTTGTAACATGTCCTTTTTTTGCCGAGCGGAGAAAAATTATGTAAAGGACTGAAAATAGAACAAGAATTGAAATGTACAAATAAGTAGACAGTGGCCTTTCGAAAAAACCTACGAATTGGAATTGTTTCTGTAAAAAGTTAACCGCCGGATTCCTTGAGAGCGTTAGTCCTAGATCAACTTGAGTGTAGGAATAAAGAAAAAGAGAAATTAAACCAAAAATAAAAAGCGCCGATAAAATTCTATCCTTCATAAACACCTTTGAGGATGTTTGCTCTTATCTTAAAAAGTTCGATAACGCCTTCGATCGAATCGCTTATAGGATTAACTCTTCTTGACTCAACATAGAGCCATTCAACCGGAACTTCCTTAACCCTAAATCCGTTTTTTCTGGCAATATATAAAAGTTCTATATCAAATCCGGCTGTAACATTGGACCCCTTTATTTTAGAAAATCCGTTATGAACGTCGGATAGCTTTCCAAACAAAACTTCCGAAGCTTTTGCGCTAAACATCTTAAATCCGCATTGCGTGTCTTTAATATCGTAAAGCCCGATTACGATTTTTCTTAGAATTATCATTCCGTTTGCCATAATTTGGCGAGTAAAGGGCGCGTTTTTTCTTTGATTGCTTCTTGAGCCAATAATTACATCAAAACCATCTTTTGCAAAAGGCAAAAGTTTTGAAAGTTCATCGATTGGAGCGGCCTGGTCCATGTCGCAAAACAATCTCCATTCCCCTTTTCCCTTTAGCATTCCGGCTGTAACTGTTCCGGCTTTACCAAGGTGCGAGTTTTTGATGAGCTTAAATTTTGGTTCATCCTTTATGAAATGCTCTATAAAGCTTATGCTTCCGTCCGTTGACCCGTCATCAACGATCAATACTTCATATGCAAACTTTTGCCGTGATAGATAGTGAGCTATTTTTTCGAGGACTCCTTTTTGCAGATTCGCCATTTCGTTGTAGCAAGGAACCACAACGGAGAGAAAAATATTATCCATGTGAAAGAATAATACCAAAAAGGTTGTTTGGAAGCTAGCTTTGAGGTAGAATTACAGGGCTAGCCCCTGTCGTCTAGCGGCTTAGGACACCTGGTTCTCATCCAGGAGATCACCGGTTCAAATCCGGTCAGGGGTACAAATTGCTCCATTTATGATATTATAAATTTGATGATTGACTCTACCCCTGAGATTACTCCAAGAGTCCCCTCTTTTGAGGAACAATTTTCAAAACCAAAGAGCGTACAAATATTTAACGACAAAGTAATGTATGTGGATATTCATCCACAAACCGAATCTGAAAAATCTGCTGTACCCGTATTAGTTGCACCCGGCTGGGGAGGTAGCATTGCTGCTATCGAAGGCCCATTGCGTGAGTTAACAGAAAGGGGAAGACGCGTTATTGCTATGTCTACTCCAAGAGATAGGGGAATAGGAAAAGAACTTAGAGAAGAAGATCGGAAAATGGCTGATTTACTCGGAATCCTCCAGGCTGAGAAAATTAAAAAAGTTGACGTTGTTGCACATTCCGAAGGAGCAATTTACTCCTCCATGGCTGCTCTTATCGATCCAGAGAAATTCCGTTATCTTGTGCTCGTTAATCCCGGAGGTATGATAGGAAAAGATGCTACGCCAAAACTGTTAACAAGATTTGCGTTAAACACTATGGAAAAAGCTGTCCATGCAACTGCGCATCCACAATATATGGGAACTATAGGAAGCATGGGGGCCGAAGGGTTTAAAGCAATAATAAATAATCCAGAATTAACTTATAGAGAATTACATGAAATTTCTCGAGCCGATATTCACAATACCCTAAGATATGTACACAGCAAAGGTGTAGGAATTTTTATAATCCAAACAACAGGTGATACGGTATTCCCTATAGGCAGAATGGTGAATGCATTTAAAATAAAGAGGGATCCAATTACGAATGAGCCTCTCAAAGACCGGTATATTGATGGTTTCTATTCGATGGGGGGAACACACAACGAACTTTCGCTTAACGCTAAGCCTATTATTGATTTAATAGATAAAGTTTTAACTAATATGGGAAATATTAAATCTTTAGAATCCGTCAGCTAGTCTGCTTGGTGGGGGGTTTGGGCCAGGAGAACCGGGCGGTGTTCGTAAATTTCTTTTGGCAATTCTTTTGTTAATGCCACTTGTAATACTTCATCCATGTGTTCGACGAATATGAATTTCAAATCTTTTAGTACTTCTTTTGGAATATCTTCCAAATCTTTTCTATTTTCCTTTGGAATAATTATTGTCTTAAGTCCGGCTCTATGAGCTGCGATAACTTTTTCTTTGAGACCGCCAATTTCCAAAACTCTACCTCGCAGTGTTACTTCTCCTGTCATTCCTACAGTTCTATTTACAGGTATTTTTGTTAATGCTGAACTGATGGCTGTGGTGATAGCGATACCTGCAGAAGGTCCGTCTTTTGGAACCGCTCCTTCAGGAACATGGACGTGGACGTCAATTTTTTGATAGAACTTTTCGGAAAGCCCCAATTGCTTTGCTCTTGCCCTAATATATGAAAGCGCTGCCTGGCAGGATTCTTTCATAACATCCCCAAGCTGCCCTGTAAGGATTAAGTTTCCTTTACCCGGCATTAATGCGACTTCGATAAATAAAATATCTCCACCTGCTTCTGTCCATGCCAATCCTGTCGACATTCCGACTTCGTCTTTCTTTTCCAAAAGTGTGGAGCTGAATTTAATTGGTCCAAGGAATTTGGAGACGTTCTTCGGAGTAACCGAAACTTTTCCTTTCTTTCCTTCCGCGACCATCTTTGCAACTTTTCTAAGAATCGATGCAATTTGTCGCTCCAGCGATCTTACTCCAGCTTCTCTTGTGTAATGCTGTGCAATAAACTTAATCGCTGTATCCGATATAGAAATTTTAGAAGGAGTGAGTCCATGAGCCTGCATTTGTTTTCTTAAAAGAAAATCTTTAACTATATGGAATTTCTCTTCCTGTGTGTATCCCGCAAAGTTTATGATTTCCAATCGGTCCCTAAGGGCCGGCGGAATTGTGTCGAGCACGTTTGCTGTCGTAACAAACATAACATCCGAAAGATCAAACGGAACTTCAAGGTAATGGTCGGAAAATCCCGTATTTTGCTCGGGGTCCAAAGCTTCCAAAAGTGCACTGGACGGGTCCCCTCTAAAATCTGCTCCGACTTTGTCTATTTCGTCAAGCATAAAGACCGGGTTTTTTGTCCCTGCGTCTTTAATCCCTTGAATAATCCTTCCAGGCAATGCACCAACGTATGTTCTTCTGTGCCCTCTAATTTCTGCTTCATCCCGAATTCCTCCGAGAGAAACTTTGATGAATTTTCGGCCCAGTGATCTTGCGATAGATTTTCCGATTGAAGTTTTACCTACTCCGGGTGGTCCTACAAAACAAAGAATCGGTCCTTTCATTTTTCCGGCCAATTTGTGGACCGCCAGGTATTCGACAATTCTTTCCTTAACTTTTTCCAAACCATAATGGTCCTCATCAAGAATTTTTTCCGCCCCCTTTATGTTTACGTTGTTTTTACTTTCAACACTCCAAGGAAGTGCAACCAACCAATCCAGATAGTTTCTAATGTATCCTGCTTCCGGATTAAATTGATTCATCTGCCCAAGCTTCCTGACTTCTTTTACCGCCTTTTCTTCTATATCCTCCGGCATTCCCGCAGCTTTAATTTTATCCATCAACTCTTTTGTTTCGTTATCCTCTTCGTTTTCTCCGAGTTCTTTTTCGATCGTCTTGAGTCTTTCCCTTAACATCATTTCCCGAGCGCCCTTTTCGAATCTTTCCTGAGTTTTGTTTGTAATTCTTTTTTCAATCTCAAGAATTTTAAGTTCTTTTCCTAAAGATTCGGTTATTCTTTCAAGCCTTTTCCTGACATTTGGCTCTTCCAAAAGCTTTTGTCTTTCTTCGGGCTTAATATCCAAAACAGAAGCTATAAGATTGGACAATTGTGAAGGGGTGTTTTCCGACATTATGTTCATAAAGACAAGAAAGTCCACAAATTTTCCAAGATTCATTGCGCGCCTGAATTCGTTTGTTAAATGGTTACAGAGCGCTTTTACTTCCGCCGTATCTTCTTCCTCGTCCAAAATGTCTTCGACTTTTCCAAGAAGATAAGGATGATCCTGGTCGTACGAAACAACTTTTACACGAACCAAACCCTTAACCTGGGCATTTATTTCTCCGTCCGTTTTAATCATTCTCTCAATGTGGCAAATTGTTCCGACTTCGTAGAGCTCGTCTGTAGTGGGTTCGTTAAGTCTTGCGTTTTTTTGCAAAACGAAACAAACTATTCTTTCGTTCGCAAAAGCAGCCTCAAGCGCTTCCAGGCTTTTTGGCCTGCCAAAAGTAAGCACAGAATCTGTACCGGGGAAAATTATACCGTCTCTGATGGGGATTATTGGAACTAATCGTGTCATTAGTGTATTAGCACTCTATCAAAGTATCTGCCAGTTGTCAAGTAAGAAACAAGTAATTGCTTACGTGCAAAGGGTGAATCTAGGGCAGGAAAGGAGATAAAACCGTTCCGATCCCAGCCAAGATCATAATAATCGTGATTACCCAACCCAAAGATAGGGTAAATTTACCGCTTACGTGATCTCCCATAATTTTCTTATTATTCGAAAGAAGAAGAATGGTAACCAAAATAACCGGGGCAACCATACCATTAATAACAGCCGAATAAATAAGAGCCTTAATGGGATCAAGACCTACGAAATTTATTACCAGGCCGATCATCATAGCAATTATTATTACTCCGTAGAATGCGTTTGCCTCCTTGAGCTCTCTGTGAAGTCCGTTGGTCCAACCAAAACTCTCGGATAAAGCATAGGACGCGGATCCTGCCAATATAGGAACAGCCAAAAGCCCGGTCCCGATTATTCCGAGCGTGAAAAGAAGATAAGCGTTTTGCCCAGCAAGGGGCCTTAAGGCTGCGGCTGCGCTTGCTGCGGTTGTAATGTTTGTAATCCCGTTTGCGTTAAGAATCGCAGCACATACAACAATAATAAAAAACATAATCAAATTTGAAACAAACATTCCCGTCCAAACATCTATCCTCATATTTTTTATTTCTTTTGCGCTTGTTTCCCTTTGCCTCTGTTTGAGGGTTTCTTTACCTTTGAGGATTTCTTCTTCTACTTCCTGTGAAGTCTGCCAAAAGAAAAGATAAGGAGAAATTGTTGTTCCCAAAACTCCGCACACAAGAATTATTTGGTCCTTTGAAAAAGATAAAGAAGGCATAACGGCTTTAGTAAGAATGTAATTCCAATTCAAATTTATAATAAGAGCAGTTAAAACATACGAAAAAAGGATAAGGGCTAAAAATTTAAGATATTTTGCGTACTTTTCGTATGGAATAAATATTTGGAGTCCTAAACTAATTATGGCAAACCCCAGAACCAACGAGCCAAATGAAAATCCGGGCCTTAAAAGCTGGACGGCTTTGGACATTGCCCCCAAATCCGCGCCAATATTAAAAATATTCGCGATAAGAAGAAGAATAGTAGAACTATATAAAACCCACCTTGGAAAGTAGTCTCGGATATTTGCTGCGAGTCCCTGGCCGGTTACTAAACCGATCCTGGCGCACATTTCTTGGACTACTGCCATTAGGGGAAAAGTAAACGCTGCAAGCCAAAGAAGCTGAAATCCGTATGTAGCGCCTGCCTGAGAATAGGTTGCAATTCCCGAAGGATCGTCATCCGATGCTCCCGTTGTCCAACCGGGCCCGAGGTTTTCCCAATATTCCCTGCCGCGTTTTATTTGCTGTTGGTTTCCTATCCTATCTTTTGCCTGTTTGGACAAATTTATCGCTTGATCAAGTACTGCTGCCGGCGCGCCTGCAACTCTTTCAATTTTTTCTTGAACCATAAAGCAATAGGAAGCTAGACTTTAGGAGAATTCAATTAGAATAAAAAGAGACAAACCTTAAAAAAAAGCTTGTATCTTTTTACACAAGCCTAAACTTCTGCCTAAGACTTAGCTTCCACTTTTAGAATAGTTTTCCGAAGAGGTACATGTCAAGAAGCAATTTTTACGACACCAAGTGGACTCTGGATTTTTGCTGTTTTTTAAGCTTTGCCCTATCCTCTTTATCCTTTTCCTGTTTCTTTCTCATTTCTCTTCTTTCGGAAATCTTTCGGTTGGTATCGGCCTGACATACCTTATTTGAACATTTGTAAATTGTTGTAGTCATGGGATACATATTTCCTTCTGTTTTCTCTGTTTTCTTGCTGACAAAAATAAGAGGACTTCCGCACTGGAAACATTTATGGGCCGGTGAAATTGGGTTATTTGGAGTCAAGGTCTCCCTATTGTACCATATTATTGACCTTGGAGGCCATTATGAAGTCGTTTTCATGAAGCCCGCCGACTGCGTGGGTAAAAAGGTCAAGCTGAACTTTATTCCATACTATTTTTATATCTGGGTGGTGTCCTTCTTCCTCTGCCAGCTCTCCCACTTTATTCACAAAAGCTAGTGATTCCTTAAAGTTTTTGAACTTGAATAAACGTGTGAGTTTATGAGTCCCATCACGAATGAGTGTCCAGCCTGGAACTTCTTTTATTAATTCGTCCTCTTTCTCCTGGGACATCGGATCTCCCCCTTCTTCGCACGGAACACAATGTTTTTTTATTAAGTCATTCATCGTTTTTTACCGGCAACATATCATAAGTTAAAGAGTCCATTAATTTCAACTCCTTTTTCATAATAACCATAGCCTTGGGTAATGGTATAGGACTGTCCATAACATCTTTCAATATATTAGCGTGCCTTGCAAAGGAATTAGCTTTTGCAATAAATTCTTCCATTGAGACACCTAGTTCGGTTCTCATTTTTAGCTTTAACTCACTGTTGGGCCAAAATACCAATAACTATTAGAATATCCAGTACTACGACGATTCCGGATGAATAAGTTATTGCCTTATCTTTATGAGCAACCCCATAAAGTGTCCAGAAAGTCGAGGCAAAAGCAAACCCTATCCATGTCGTAATTGCGAGCCCGGCAGTTTTGTGATCCTGCCAAACCTGCAAAACCTGGGGAACTGTCATTATTGGGGAAACCAGGGCGATCGGGAAAATTATCTTATCGAGGGCGTGCATTCCTTTCTCTTTTATGTGATCTTTCTTTGATTTGTGGTAGAAAAACACTCTAAAGTTAGTTTAGTAAAGGTGAAAGGAGGTGTCAAATCTGCTAGAATTCAACCACAGTGCCGAGTCGTCTAACGGTAGGACGCAACCCTCTGGAGGTTGTTATTGGGGTTCGAATCCCTGCTCGGCAGCACATCTTTACGGTACTTGGGCAAAAGCAGTACATCATATGGCTGTTTGAAGCTAAACTGTAGCTTTTTATCTTCCAAAATTAAGTTCTGACCGACATCTAGTATCAAATTCCGTTTATCTTCCATAACATCACTCTCCATGATTTCGCGAGCCTGAAATGCGTTATTGAGATATTTTGTACAAAGTTCCAACCAACTGTCAGCGGATAATTGATTATCATTTAATTTTTCCTCAGTGGATTTTCTCTCTCCTAACAGTTCTTTTTTCTGCTCCAAAAATTCCTCTTTTGTCAATTCTCCATCTGCCCGCATATCAACTATCGCTTTTAGCTTTTTTTGTATTGCAACGTACTGATTATCTAAATATCTGTGTCTTTTTGACAGTTTATTCATTTCCTCACCGTGTTTTGCTTTGAATAATTTTATACCCAAGTCAAACGTTTCTTGGTCAATTTCTATTTTTGTTATCTGGTTAGATAATAGCCGTTCTAATTTTTTACCGGTAACAGCTTTTTGTGAGCAATTACCCCTGCGGTGAGTACAATTGTGATAGGTATAAACAGCAGTCCTATCAGTTCGTTTGTAGTATTTTTCTTTGATAGTTGTTGTTATTTGACAGCCACAATCACCGCAAGTTATCAAGCCATTATAAGTGTGTATCCAGACCTTGACCTTTGGTTTTGAGCGATTTCTTAACGCTTCCTGTACTTGGTCAAACAAAGCCTTTTTAATCAATGGCTCATACGTTCCCTCAAAAAGTTCCCCATTCTGGTAAAAGTAGCCATAATAAGTTGGCCGGCTTAGAATTTGATGTAATTGGCTTTTGCCCATAACTTTACCTTGCTTATTTCTTAGACCTGATTGTTTTAACTGCTCACATATTTGGCTTAGCGAGAGACCGCCTGAAGCAGCAAGCTCAAAGGCTTTTATAATTAGTGATGCTTCAACCGGATGAGGTTGTATTTTCCGTTGGCCTCTTTCACCATAACCCTCATAGCCAATGGGTGCTGGCCTAGGATACTCGCCACGTTCGCATTTATGATTTAGACCTCGTATTACGCTTTGGCTCAAGTTACGAGAGTATTGATTTGCCATACCAAAGTGTATTTGCAAAATTAAATGGTCGCTATCCGGTGTATGCGTTCCCCCTGACACCGTTCTGATTTCTTTGAGGATGCCGTCTTGAAGTAGTTGTAAGAGTATTCCGCCCTCTTCCGGATTTCTGCAAAGTCTATCTTCTTTCCAGCAGAGGAATGCGTTTGCTTTACCCTCTTTTATGAGCTTGATTGCATTGTCAAAATCTTCTCTGTTGTGTGGTTTAAACGCTGACCTGCTTTCTGCAAACCTATACTTGACGTTAAGCCTGTCTCGTGCCTCTACTTTTTTACATTCTGCGCGTTGGTCAGGCAACGATAACGCTTGTTTTTCTTTGGCCTCTGAAGACCTCCGGTCATACTCAATATATATGAGTCTATTCATATTCATCTCTTTTTTAATTGTATCAAAATTTTCACCGTTCATATCTAAGTAATTTAATAATTTTAAACTGTCATAGTAACCATTTACTTCATAGAAGCAATAACTATAAAGTTATAATATAATTTCAGTTACTATATATAGTAACTATTACTATATAGTTACTGATTACTAACTAGGTTCTGCTTTATCTATTTTTTCCCAGTCTTCTTCGGTAACTTCTTCTTTTATTTCTGGCTGGCGCTTTTGGCAAAAAGCACTGTATATTTTTTCCTCTAAATCAAACCACAAAGTCCTGTTTTCAATAAACACAAGACTTATGGTATGTCCCATGAATTGTCTGTTTGGAGGGGTTATGTTGATATGTTCTTGTAGTCGCTCATTAAATATACTACTTTTCCAGATTTGAAATCCCTTTATTGTTATGAAGCCAAAATCTACTGTATTGATTGCGACATTTGCATTTGCGAATAGTTTGGGATTATTTTTGAGGATTATTGTTATTTTTAGATTTTCGTTTTCCATATTCATCTACCTTTCTAATTACCGCTGGGAAAATAACCTGTCTTTCAGGCTTCGCAATGAGTCTTGGTAGGATTTGGCATTGACCAGCAAATCGCTAGACCAATACTTACTTGAAATTTCTTGACATTGTTGTCTATTAGCAAATACAAACCAGTAAAAATTACTTTCCCCATCTAGGCGTAGTAATTTTGCAGAAGCACAGAGAAGTGCTGCAGCTTCACCTATATCTTTTGTAGAATACTCATCCGGCTTTTGCATAATCTTGCCTCCATTTAAACATTAGATAGTCTTCAAATAACTTGGTGAGATTGTTGGCAATTGCAATGATTTCTGCTTCGGTGAGTTTGCGTTTATACCGGGGCTCGTAGACAGCTCTTATTTCTGCTTTTAAATTTTCATCTAACCATTTCATATTAGTTTTGGCTTTTGACGGCCATAAACTAATTATGAAGTTTTTTTGAGGCTACTTTATACATTTTCGGAAACACAAAAAAGCCCGTGGCTAAATTGCTCAGTGTTATAATTAAAACAAGGCTATTTGAAATGCACCGCATTAGCCGGCAGTTAGAAGAGAACGTTTATTTTCTCTCACACCTTTTATTTTTGCTGCATGTATAGCTTTCAAAAGATACTCAACGTTTGAACGGTGGTAAAGCTGAAGCTGGTACATGAGTTTATTGCAATGCCGGCAGTAAAACTCATCTGATAAAGGCTTACGGTAAAGCGTTCCCACTCTAAGGCAACAAGCCGGACATAAAAACCATACTCTTAGGCCACCGTAGTAACATGGTGTTTCTGTAAGTTCAACTCGTTGCAATCCTAAATCAATAAATAAAGCCTTAGTAAGGTCTAATTGACAAACACTTACTCTCTGGCAGTCCTCAACGGTGTAATTTTTTCCTAAATCATTAAGCATTCTTGTTAAATTGTTGGTTTTGGGCAATAAACGCTTGCTTAGAATGTACCTTTACATTTATAGCTGGTCGCTTCATTTCTTTTAACATAGACAGGCTGGACATAAACTGGCGGTTTGCCGACTCTATATGCTTAGTGAGTTCTTTCAATATGTTTATTTTTAGTTGGTTGTAACTTATACTGCCGTCTTTATCCATTATTAGTGCGCTGTAAAGTTGTGAGATGTGTAAGCTCCTAAAATAAGCATTGATGCTCATGTCAATAATCATCATTTCTGATACTGACTGGGCATTATATTCAATAATAAGTTTTTGCCTAAGTTTGGTAACAGATGTTATGTGACCACTGCTTACGGTAGTTTCAACAAACCTGCCATTAAAAACGCCATCAATCTTTCCTATTTCAATAAATTTATCTACATATTCGTTAAGAAGTTTTTTGTCGTCAGAGCCACCCCATTTTTTGGCTAAACTTTGCAATTGTTTGTAGGCTTTGTTGTCAGCCCCATTCCAGAAAGATTGCGTCCCTGACTCAACAGCTTGCTCTAACTCTTTATCCGTTTGCGCGCCAATGATTTTATCCAGTCCAAGCATATCTACATAAGCTTTTACCTGTTTTGAATTAGTATTCATCCTTGATTGCATATATGGTCTCCTAAGACAATTATAGGGGTTAAAAAGGCTGCTCTTATACAAAATGAAGTACTATAATTAGCTTATGGATAGACACACACCTGAACAGAGAAGCTTTAATATGTCCCAAGTAAAGTCAAAAAATACTAAACCCGAGCTTTTGATGTTCAAGCTTTTGAGAAAAAACGGAATCAAGTTTGAAAAACACTACTCAATCTACGGTAAGCCTGACATTGCCTTTCCGACATATAAGGTGGCTGTTTTTATTGACGGGGAGTTTTGGCATGGTAAAGATTTTAAAGCCCTGGAAACAACAATTCCGCCCTTTTGGGTTAAAAAAATCGGTGAAAATATAAAAAGAGATGGGAAAACAGCGCGGAAATTAAGAACTGAAGGTTGGCATGTTATGCATATTTGGGATAAAAGAGTTATTCGTCAACCAAAACAATCACTGCAGCGAATTATACGGTTTCTTGAGCGTGTAAAAAGTTCTTACTGAATGTAGGTATCAATTTCTTTGTTATTTCCAAGTCTTCCATTGACCGGATAAGTACATCAGCAGCCCTTTTAGCAAGCAATGGCGGAACAGCGTTTCCGATTTGTTCCGCAATCTGTCCGAAGTTACCGGCAAACTTAAAAGTATCCGGGAATGTTTGTAGGCGCGCAGCTTCTCTTAGAGAGATTGCTCTGTCTTGCTCTGGGTGTCCGAATCTTCCTTTTGAAAGCATTGCACATCCACCAGTCATAGTAGTTGATGGTTGGCCCCATCTCATCCTGCCGTAAACGTCCTTGTGCCCTTTTGTAGTCCTGTGGCAGTCAAGAATTAGCTCTTCAGGCCACGCGGTTCTGTCTCCTCCATCATGCGGAGTTTTCCTGATTCTCTCAAGATTGATTTCCGCAAGGCTTGCAGATGCATGCAGCGGGTCACCGGTATGCTTCTCGCCAGCTTTTATCGGAGGTAAATTGCCGATTACTTCTTTGACAGTTTTCCATGCAGGTAAATCACCCGATTTCTCTGGGTCTGTGTTTGTTTTGGAAGGGAATACGAGTCTTATATTTGAATCATT
>DASRFS010000017.1:0-2273 GCA_035651435.1 Patescibacteria group bacterium
ACAATTCATTTCTCCGAACAAAAGCCAGAAATAAAACCTCAGGAAAAAACAAAAGAAAACACCATGGATGAGTTGCTTCAACAAATTTTAGATATACCCCCTTTTACCGATAAAAGAGACTCTTTCGAAAATATTTATTTAAGTCGCGTGGAAATCAATCCTACGCTTAAAGGAATCGATCAGGGATTCTGGGTTTTCGCCGATTCCTCTAATAGAGCAAAGCTTCTTAATCTTCGTTGGGCACTGAGAGAAAAAGGGGAAGGACTAAGACCTCTCCCTCAAGAAAAAATAGATTGGGCAAAATCACAAAATATCAAACCGGAGGTGCTTGCCATTGCAATAGATGCCTATGAAAAAGCAAGAATAATTGCAAAAGACCTAATCGACGCGCAAAAGTTAAGAGATGACGAAACAAAAGTTACTCCCGATGAAGTTTTAATAAACCCTGGAGGTATGGCCCAGCTTATAGATTACGAAACCGGGGATGTGCATCATTACAGTCGCTATTCATTTACAAATATAGGTGACGGAGTTTCTATTGAACAATTTAAGGGTGATTCTGTATATATTGATAGGATGACGAAATCCCTAACCGATTTATGTAGAGAAATTTCAAAAAATACCGGCCTAAAGTTTGACGCGGCAAGAATTCCGGGATCAAAGCCTGTTAATCCAAACGATGGAGGAGGGGCAATTTCAATCCAATTTATGCCAGACAATGCATTATCCATTTACGACATGGTCCTGGACTACACAAAAGATAAAACAAAGTTAAATGTTTTCGATGTAACGGATGCTACGGTAATGGCCTATATCTTCTTGGCTCGACACGAAAGTTATTACCCCAGATATGGATATAGAAGAGGGGTTATTAAGGACCAAATAAATGCTCTGCGCAAATGGAACGATGATACAAACGAAGTAAATACTATCTTAGAAGTAGCAATCGACTATTTTAAAAAATTTATCGACGGTCAACCAGCCGGGACCTATTAAAATCCGCTGATGTTTTGGACGTGTTCTATCTCAGGTTTACTTGAGCCCATCAGAATTGAAATTGCGTCATTTCTCATTGCATTCGGAAGATTTGAATGAGAGATTTTATAATGCTCTGCTGCTTTGACTAGTGATTTCAGTTTCCAATAAGTAATCTGCTCAAGAGGTGTTCCAAATTTATTTGAAGTTCTACTCTTAACTTCAACAAATATCAAAACATTTTGTGAACCGCAACAATATCTAATTCAGTATTTCTTGCCCTAAAGTTTCTGTCAATTATTTTATATCCTAATTTTCGAAGGTATTGTGTGGCTATTTCTTCACCGGAACGAGCTAAAGGGCTCGCAATCTTCATTTAGTTACAATGTTTCGAAGAAAATAAAGTTTTGATCGTCTGACTTTTGCCTTAATGTGAGATTTTACTTCTACCTTTTCGATGCTTGGTGAACTTACCGGAAAAATTCTTTCTACCGCAACGTCTCCGACGACTTTTCTGACCGTAAACATTTTGTTGACTCCCCTACCGCTGACTCTCAAAACCACGCCTTCAAAAACCTGAATCCTGGCCTTCTCTCCTTCTTGGATTTTTTGGTGGACCCGAACAATATCGCCGGGCCTAAAATTAATTTCTGAAATCATATTTCGTAGGATTATACCCTATTTTTGGAAACTTCGTCAATGAACGCGACAAAAATCGGGTGCGGAGATAATGGACGGCTTTTGTATTCGGGATGTCCTTGAGTTCCCAAATAAAATGGGTGGACCGATTTTGGAAGTTCGATCACTTCTGCTAATCCTTCGTCTACCGATCTTGCAGAAATTATTAATCCTCCTTTTTCGAAATGCTTGGAATATTTATCGTTAAATTCGTACCTGTGCCTGTGTCTCTCGCTAACAATTTCCTTCTTATAGATATCGTATGCAATCGTTCCCTTTTTCACTTTTGCTTTCCACCCTCCAAGCCTCATTGTCCCTCCGTATGCCCGTTTTTTCATAAATTTTTCCTGTGCAGGCATTAAGTGGATTACGGGATGGGAAGTTTTGGGGTCGTTTTCCATTGTGTTAGCTTTTGAAAATCCTAGGACATCGCGTGCATACGAAACTGCAGCAAGTTGCATTCCATAACAAAGCCCAAGGTAAGGGATCTTCTTCTCTCTTGCAAAACTTGCGGCTTTTATCATTCCTTCTGACCCTCTAACGCCCCAACCAATCGGGACAATAATTCCGTCAGGATTACCAATTATTCCGGTTCCTTCCTTTTCAACTTTTTCCGCGTC
>DASRFS010000018.1:0-6181 GCA_035651435.1 Patescibacteria group bacterium
AAAATAGATTTTCTCTTTAGGATTAAAGACAATATGGGGAATCATTCCATTTTTCCATTGGCCGGAAACTAGTGAACGAATTTCGTCTAAAGCTAGATCTTCATCGAAATAAACAGTCGCCATTGCGTGCGTTGCACTGTCCCAGTTCCATTGGTGAACATAAAAAGACTTTGAGGGTATAATTCTCCGGTAAACTTTCCCACGGAGGCTTAAGGTATATATATTATCTGCTAAGATTTTCTTTGCTTTTACTAAGGTTTCGGAATATTTATTTTTGCGAAGAGCCATTGCTATGAGTAAGTTGAAAATATATTTTCTCGTAATTATCTACCATTTTTTGAAGACCAAAGTTTTTTTCTATGTGCACCCTACAATACTCCGGATCTATCTGAGATATTTTTTTAACAGCCGCATTCAATCCTTTTACGCCTTCTTTTGGATCAACAACAAAACCGGTCTTACCATCCACTATAATTTCGGTAACAGAGCCTCTATTAAACGCAATAACAGGAGTTCCACAGCTTCCTGCTTCAGCCATCACAAGCCCGAAAGGCTCTTCCTGATTTATAGACATAATAATCGCTTTTGCGTGTTGCATGAGCTCGATTATCTTTTTTACAGGTAATGACTGCTCGCTTGACACGTCCCCAATCCATTGAATTTTATCGTTTAAATGAGGTTTTACATCTCTTTCGAAAAATTCTCGATCCTCACAAGCTCCATACAGCTTTAGCTTGAGCCCGGAAAGCTGAGCGAGACTTATTGCATTCCTAACCCCCTTTGGATCTATGAAATTTCCCTTTGAATCCTTTCCCTTTGGCAACCTTCCTAACCAAAATAAATAATCTTCTTTTTCTTTGGAAAATTCATAAAGGTCAGTGTCTACGCTATTATAAATAACGAATTCTATATTCGCTTTTTTATAAAGCCTCTGGTAACCTTTTGAAAGTGCTACAAAATGAGTTTTGGGAAACAAGGCTAGTGTTTCATCCATATAGTCATCGTAAGTCGCGTGTAAAGTTGTCACCATTGGGATTTTGAGGTCATTTTCCAAGATAGAGGGGAAAAAATCCGGATACGTATGGCTATGAATTATATCGAACTTATTTTGAATATCAATAAGCTTGTGCGCAAGTCGTGCAAGGGATGAGGTCTGTTTCAAAAATTCGTTTTCAACCGGTTCTGAATCTACCCAACTTTTTTCTATTACAGATATTGTTGAAACACCAGGAATCAGACTGTCTTCCGTTCCTAAAAGTGAAACTTCATGTCCTTTTTTCACCAATCCTCTCCCCAATTGATAGATGATTCTTGATCTTGAAGCAAATTCATAAGCTCCTACTTTTCGTTTTAATGTCGAAACAATTAAGATGCGCATGAGGCAATTGTATCACAGGAGTTAAATTGTCGCGGTAAGTGGCGGAGGCATTTTTCTGAACTTTGGGGTTTTTAATTGCCTTAAATTTCTAACCAATTCCTGGTATTTGTCCGGGTTTGATTTTGAAAGCTCTGCCAGACTCTGTTTTGTATAGTCTCCCATCGCAAGTTTTAGAAGCGAAAATACTTCCAAGGCTGCTTTTTCCCACGAAGGCTGTCTTAAAGTAACAAAAGCTCTGTCCAAAACCCGCGGGTGCTTAACTTCTGCCACGTAACCGAACCAGTAAGAGAGATACTTGGGATCTTTTAGCCCTTGAATCCATCTTTCTTCAAAGTAGTTAAGGTCTTTTAAGTCCTCGCATTGATTGATGTTGTCGATTATCTGTAAAACATCTTTTTCGTATTGTGAATAAAGCTTTCCTTTTCTTAGAAGGTCCTGCGCCGATAGCACTCCATCCTCTGAAATGCCCAACGAGAAGAGTTTGCCAAGAAGAGTTACTCTTTTTACGTGGTGATGAGCCGTTAAAAGACCTACCCTAAACGACTCGGAGACTATCTCGGGCATCGTATTTATAGAGTAGGCAAAGTTTTCGAGCGTATTTGTAGCTTTTTCCTCCAAAATTATCGCCTGTTTTATATCTTTTCCAAATTTTTCTTTGTAGATTTTACCGAAATTTCTGACAATTGCGTCCTGCATGAGCTCTGCTTCTGTTGGCCACCTTTCCATCTCTTTTTCGGAAAGTTCAAGAAGTTTGGACTTAGTTTTTCCACCTGACAGCAAGAGCATTTTAGTTATCCCAGAGTAAAGTGCTAAACCGGCTGCCAAAGCATTTTGCCTCCCCCACCTTTTTAGAGCAAGCCTGCTATTATGCTGCAGTTTCCAATATAGACGTTTTTTGCCTGCTGGTGATAATTTTTCTATTCTTGCGAGGATTTCTTCATTCTCCAAAACATAAAAATTAGGCTCCTTAAACTTCATCGGAGTCTTTTTGAATTGTTTCGACCTTTCAATCTGATCCGTTGTGAGTTCGTTTGGTAGGAAAACCTTCTTTATGGGGCCTTCTCCGAAAACAATTAAAGTGTCAAATTTTGTTGTTTGTGTGTTATTTTTAAATTCTTGGGCAATAGACATTATTTTTGTATTAATTGTGTAATAAATCCATGATACATTATGACTTAGTTCAAATCAAGGGCAAATGAGGTCAATTTCCAGCCTGTAGTTTTTTTCTTACACACCCAGGGACTTTTAGGTTTCTAGAGATTCAGGCGGTAAGGTTCTAAAACGGAGCAAACCACTGAGTTTTTCTCTCAATTCAGAGTATTTGGCAGGATTTTCCTTTTGTAACCTAATCAAATCTTCATATTCAAACTCACCAAAATCCAGTCCTACCTGAGAAAAGGCGCTCCTAATTGCCTGGGACCATTCGGTGCTATTCATTTTACCGATTATCCTTTGCAATATTGCCGGATCTTTTATTTCGCTTACGTATCCAACCCAATAATTTATAAATTCTGGCTCTTTAAGCCCTGCGATCCATCTTTTCTCTCCCCTTTCCCACTTGTTTTCTTCAGGAAGGTTTGTTTGCATAAGCTTATCGTACGCTTTTTTTGCCCTGCTTCTTGCTCTCTCCTCCAGCTCCATCTGAGCAGAAATTTCGTCATCTTTCGTCGAGTCCATTCCGAACCTATTGGCGAGCAAAAGAATCCTTCTTAAATGATGATTTACGGATAAGAGCCCTACTTTTTTTGATAAAATGTCCGGGTTTTTGTTTATGGTGAGAGCAAAGTTTTCCAAGGTGTTAGTGGCTCGGTCCTCGAGTTTTATTACTTCGCTTATATCCCGGCCAAACTTTTTTTTGTATTCTTCGGCATACCTTCTCACGATAACGTCTTTCATAAGTTCGGCCTCCGATGGCCAATTAACCACCTTTGCAGCAAAATCATCAAGCATCAAATTCTTTTGGGCTTGCGACAGATTTGCATAATCCTCTATTTTCTTTTCCTGGCCATTTTCTTTATAAAACTCTATTAGCTTTGGCTCACGAGCCTCTCTCGTCTGCTTATTTTGAGTATGTCCCCCTGATAAGATCAATTCTCTCGTCTGGCCACGCACCAAAGCGTATCCTGCAGCCAAAGCATTGAACCTCCCCAATCTTTTCAATGCAAACCGGCCTAAATGTTGGTATTTTTCTAAGTCTTTTGGATTCTTGGACTCCACCGCATAAAAATCTAGATCTTCAGTTCCCCTCGGATTTTTTTTGAACTTTTCCCATGCTCCCCTTTCTTCCTCAGTAAGCTTGTTTTTTGGTTTTATTTCTTTAACCGGGCCTTGGCCGAAGACTATTATGGTATCGAATCGAGGCCTTTTTTCGGTTTCTTTTGAACCTTGTATTTCAGGCTGAGCAGGCATTACTTAAATAGTACTACTTTTCACCCAAAAATATTTGTTTTATGACCTCGTCCAGTGGACTTGGTTTTACTTTTTTCTCTTTAGTAAGGATATCTTTATAAATTTTTTCGAATTTTTGCGCGATTTTACTCCAAGAAAATTTCTCAACCACGGTTTTTAAGGCTTGGCTCGATAATCTGCTTCTTAGTTTTGAGTCCTTTAGAAGTCTGTTTACCGCGATTGCGATTTGGTTAGGATTTCTTGGCCTTATAAACAAACCGTTAACGTTGTCCGAAATTATAGATACAACTCCGCCCTTTCTTGTCGCAACAACCGGAGTACGAGAAGCCATAGCCTCCAAAATAGTGAGTCCCAACGGCTCGTCCCAAACACTTGGAGAAACGTAAATATCCGCTCTTTCATAAAAAGCGTGGAATGTCGGACTTGTACTTGGATAATAGCCTGCCAAAACCACATTTTTAATATTTTTTCTGTAAATTTCTTCTTCGATCTTTTTTCTTTCCGGTCCGTCTCCGACTACAACAATTGTTGCATTTGGGATTTGAGAAGCGGCCCTAACAAGATAGATAACACCTTTCTGCTTAGTTAATCGACCGGTAAATAAAACGACCTTTTTTCCTTTTAAATTATATTTTCTATCTATATTCTCTATTTCCTTAGGGTCTCTTTTAAAATGCTTAAGGTTGACTCCGCCGACAATTACGGTAAGTTTTCTTTTCAATTCCTGACCAAAAAGCGCAAGGTACCACTTTTTAGTAAAGCTACTGTTTGCGGTAATTTGCCGGGCAACTTTATTTGCATCGCTTATAAGTCCTATAAATCTTCTGTCCTTAGTCAGATATTCTAGGTCACTTCCATGAGTGGTTATTATATATTTTGTACCATATAGAACCTTTATGATCCTGGCAATTGCCGGGAGAAATGCGGTATGGAAAGAGTGGACCAAGTCCGGCTGAAAGTCGTCGACAGCAGAAAGGCTGGTCGTTAAGTAACTCGAAAATATCTTCCCTAGCTCGTTAGCGGACAAATCTGCAAATTTTCTTGCATGAGGCATTTCGGGGTGTCCGACAAATACTCCGTCTATCGGAGAAGAAACCCTATAATGCTTTATTCCCGGTAAATTTCTTTTTTCCGGCGCAACAATTCCAACTTCGTGTCCTCTCTTGACAAGCTCCTCCGATAATTCTCTCAAGAATGCGCCGCTACCATTCCCCCATAAGGGAAACATATAGAGAAAGAGTATTTTCATTTGGGTATTCTATCTTAATCTTTCCCTAATAACAAGAAAGGCAAAAGTAAGAAGCGAGAGCTGCCGCCTCGCCCTCCAAGGCTGCCTAATTAATCGGTATAACCATTCAAGCCCCAAAGCCCTGATCCATGCCGGAGCTCTCTTCACAGCGCCGCTAATGAAGTCAAAAGCACCGCCAACGCCCATTGCAGCCTTTATTGGAAGCCTATTAAGGTTTTCGGCGATCCAAAATTCTTGTTTCGGCGATCCAAAGGCAACAAACAGTAAGTCTGAGGCTAATTTATTGACATCCGAAGGAATATCCGCTCCTGCAAATCTGACCTTGAGACCAGGATATTCCCTCCTTAAGCACTCGGCAGTCATCTCTGCTATTTTGGGTCTACCACCGAGAAAGCTTACCGTTATAGGCTGTTTCGCAATCATTTCACAGAGAATTTTCACGAAATCGGCTCCGGGTATTCTCTCTTTTAGAGGTCTCCCCAGTAGTTTACCCGCTAAAATGACACCTATGCCGTCCGCCAAGGCTAAATCTGCCGAATTTAAGACCTTTTTGTACCTAAAATCATTGTTTGCCATTACTAAAATTTCGGGGTTAGGGGTGACAATATAGTACTTTTTTGTCTTTTTTCGGATATTTTGGATAATATACTCTAGGACTTCTTCCTTTGAAACATCAGAAACGCCAACTCCAATAATATTTTTTTTCACAAACATAGTTAAAATACTACAAGCTTTTTTTGCCTTCTCGCCTTTTTAGTGGAAATGGCAGTTTTGAACATATATTATACTCTATTTACAGCGGAACAAATGCGTTCATATTAAAAGTTAGTGATCTATTTTGCATCGCCGGTACAATACAACTACTATAGTACATTGTCTAGGAAGTCAAAAGCAAATTTTTTACTATTTCCATGAAAATTCCAATATCCTCATTTTTACTACAGGTCATTTGTGGGATATACTTCTCTTGTATAGCTCGATGTTCTCTAAGGCAACTCCTGTCCCCCTTACCACACATAGAAGAGAATCCTCAGCCACGTGGCAAGGAACTCCGGTTACCTTTGTCATGAGCTTATCGAAATTCTTAAGAAGCGAAGTTCCACCCGACATGACAACACCTTTGTCTATAATATCCGCAGCTAATT
>DASRFS010000019.1:0-3943 GCA_035651435.1 Patescibacteria group bacterium
ATTTTTAATTCTCCGTCTTTAACTTTGCCCGACAATGCGGTAAAAAGTGCCAGTCTTCGCATTTTCTGCGGCATCGAAAGAGAAAATTCTCTTGGTTTCGGACCGAATACAATTCCCCCATGAACAAAGATAGGGGCTCGAATTCCTCCATGCCTTGCTCTTCCCGTTCCTTTTTGTCTATAAATTTTTCTTGTCGAACCTTGGACTTCTCCTCTTGTTTTTGTCGAAACTGTTCCCTGTCTTTGATTTGCCAAATAAACCCTGACTGCCTGAGCCAAAAGATGCGGATTTTCTTCTACTCCGAAAACTTCGGAAGGGAGCGTAACTCTCCCAATCGCTTTTCCTTTTAAATCGTAAACCGATGCTGAAAGCTTAGGGGCGGATGATCGTCCACTTGCAAGTGGACTGGACGCCGACTTTCTAACCGATTTAGTTTTGGATTTTGCAACGGAAGTTCGGCGTACACTCAGCGAGGAACGACGAGCATCTAATGCTTTCTTACTTGCTGGCCGAGCGGCACTTGCAACGTGTGGCGAGCGACCGCCTCTTGCAGATTTTTTAACAGCAACTTTCTTAGCTGGCATTTTCTTTTACCTCCTCTTTCTTTTCTTCAACTGTCTTTACTTCTTCCGGCGTTTTAACTTCTTCGGCCGCGGCTTGAACATTTTCTTCTGCTATTTGAGCTTCCGGTTGAACTTCCGCAGCTTTTTCCTCTACTTGAACTTCTTCTTTATACAACGGAACAAACTTTTTGTTTTCCCCAACTTTTGTTACCACTACAACGCTTCCGACAAATCCCGGAACCAAACCTTTTATTAAAATAGCTCCGTCATTTGCAATTTCTATGACTTCCAAATTTTTGACCGTTGCCTTTTCGTGCCCCAGTCTTCCAGCCATTCTTTTTCCTCTATAAACGTGGCCGGGCGTGGTTGTCTGACCTATTGATCCTGGAGCTCTTTCTCGATCTGATTGACCATGGGTTCTTGGTCCACCTTTAAAATGATGCCTTTTAACTACTCCTGCAAATCCCTTTCCTTTTGAAACTCCTATTACGTCAACAATATCTCCCGGTTTAAAGACTTCGGAAGGTTGAACTGCTGAACCTAATTGCATTTGAGTTCCTTCTTTTGCCTTTATTTCAGCAAAAAAGCGGGGTGATTTCTCAAGTCCCGCTTTTTTTGAATGCCCAAGCGAAGCTCTATTTGCGTGCTTTTTAATATCAAATCCAAGCTGGATTGAGTCATATCCCTCTTTTTCCGAAGTTTTGATTTGCGTAACCATATTTCCCATAGCAGAAACAACGGTTAAAGGAACTCTCGTCCCGTCCTGCAAAAATCCCTGCGTTTGACTTGTTTTTCTACCTAAAAGTCCGTTCATAATTCTCCAAAACACAAAAAAAGCGACCATAGGGTCGCTCTGAAGCTAGTTCGAAGCTTTCCCTAAGTAGTCAAGTGAATCTCCATTCGCTTTAACATGACTAATTGAAGGCTATTATATCTAGATTTGAGCTTGATTGCAAGAGTAAAGTACGACGGGTGGGGTCAATTTTAGAGGGAGAATACCCTTATAATTCGGTTTAATACTTTACCTACGAAATTTTCAATAATTTTAAGGATTCCGCTATTTTGACCATTATTTTTAGGAGTTTTTGTAACAGGAGATGCGGATGCACCCTTAACTTTATCATTCTGGGCATTTAAGGTTTTTGCGCCCAAAACTCCTGGAGAAAACCCGGAAGGAATGGTTGTGAGTATTTCTCCACCGGGCGCTGCCGAAATTTCATTCGAATATTCTCCAGGGGCGCACCCATTTCCGGCACGAACTTTGAAATAGTAGGTCGTGCCGCCGGACAATCCCGAGACCCTGTAAGATGTAGTATCTTTTCCTCCTACATTCGGATTGCCATATTCCTGTTTACCAGCCGATCTTCCAAACGTGATAACGTAATGCGTAACAGGATCCGAAGCTTTTGACCAATTGAGAGTTACTTCATTCGGACCGGAAACTTGTGCGGAGATCAAAGTTGGAGAGCTTTTTGGTTTAATATTTGGGCAAGCTGCAAGCGGATAATAACCTTTTCCTGGTTCCAGATCATAAGTCAAAAATTTTGTGAAATGCTTTGTCCAAACTATCAAATCTCCTCCAATTACAATTTTGCAGCTTTCCCCGGAAGCCAAAGCGTCACCTATCGTTTGGGAATCGCCGGTGCAAGTATTGGTTATCGAAGTAACAGTTGTACCATCCACATACCCGAGAAGTTTACCGGCTTGATTTGGAAGTAATATTCTTGCTGCTCTATCCAAATTTAGCGGAACGTTATCATATCCTACCTCAACTGCGGCCGAAACAACCTCAACCAACCCTTGAGTATTCGAAGGAAATAAACCACTTGAATCCCTTAAAAGGGGTGTGTTAATTATTCCGTTCCAGCTTGTATCCGATCCCGAAATAGTTGTTCCGGATGGGATGGAAAGGACAACAGTGCCGATGTTGGTCGAAGAATTAACCGTAATATTACTGTTAATAACTGCACTTTTAATCCCGCCTGATGAAACTGCTATACCGCTTACATCAAGTGATGCGCCTATTTCTGCATCTGTAACAGAAATTGTTGAATCAAGGCTCGAACTTCCTACGATAACCCTGCAACCCGATGAATTAAGAATCATGCTGGAGGAGAGATTAACCGGAGCCAAGCACCTAAAAGGCTTAAAGCTAATATTTCCTGCCAATTTCTGAGCTATACCCGATTCTTTATAAACTCCCCAGTCGTTATTACTCGCATCAATTGTCATATTGAAGTCAAGATTTTTTATATTAAAAGAGTTTCCGCTAATAGTATTGAAATTTGCCGAAATGCTATTTGTGACTGTACTTATGTCGGATAATAAAGCTGTTGACCAACCCGAAATATTATTATTACTCGCATTTAATGTAGAGGATGAGCCTGAATTAACAACATAAATTCCTATTCCGTTTCCAACTCCCGTTATATAGTTAGAATTAAGGGTCAACGATGATCCGTCCCCCAACGATATCGCGCTCGTTATTGCTCCCAAAGAACTTTTAAGAGTGAAATTTTCCAGAGTTACCACCGGGAGAGTTTGTCCTTGTTTTGAAATATCAATAAGTGAACTACCGGAAATAACTGAAGGCTCTTGGATAATAGTATCCGCTCCATTGCCTTTTAATGTTAGGTTTTTTCTTATAACAAGCTGCTCTTGGTAGGTTCCGTCTAAAACATTTATGGTTCCGCCAGATGCGACTAAGTTTATTCCAGGTTGAATTGATGTAAACGGCTGATTTATTGCTCCAGTATTTACTCCAATATAAGTTGAGTCTATGTAAACAGCAGTTGGGGCTGGAAGAGTATTGCTCCACCCCTTGGTCGGCGTAACGATTGCCCAATTGCTGCCTCCGTCTGTTGTTCTCGCAATTGTTTGGGTTCCATCCGGTTGCGCAGCTCCTAAAGATTGTGCTCCAACGATGGTCCCTTGCCCAGTCTTTTTTTGATAAGCTATCTGATCTATTAAAGAAGAACCGTTTTTAAGACTGATGGTATCCCCAGTTCCATCACCTGTTGTGTTATTTAACCAATTATTTGTCTCATAAACATAAAATCCATTAACGGGAATGTACCCTGAGAGATTTTTGACATTATTTGCTGAATCAACCAATGTCCAGTTTGTTAAAGTAATAGAGGAACTAGATTTATTATAAAGCTCAACCCATTCATTACCCGAGGATGGGTTGTACATAAATTCATTGATTACTACCGATGCTGCAGATTCATCAAAAGTTGAGGCGGTTGTACCGGATATTGTTCCAACCACGACAAAAAGCGTGAAATGATCAAGATTTGATATCGTTAGGGTATCCGTTTGGGCCGTTACATTTCCCAGAGTTATGAAATTTTGACCATCCTCCGAAGCTTTTACTTCTA
>DASRFS010000020.1:0-21044 GCA_035651435.1 Patescibacteria group bacterium
CATTTACACCACCATTCACAGATAATGACAGCTGAAGAGAAGGCAAGCTTTTACCAATCACAGTTGTTTTCGAAAGATCTCCGACCTGAAACTCATAATCACCCAGGAAAACTCCGGATTTGTTAGCCGAAATAGTTACCGAATTTAAAATCCCCGTAAAATTTTTCTCTATTGGCAAAGCGCTTGTCGTGAGAGAAAGTTCTTGATCTAGGGAGTCTTGTGTAATAGAGCTAAGGATAGAAAGATTATTGCTAAGAGAGTTTAACTTATCTCTTTCTGTCTTAACTTCTTGCTGTCTTACCGAAAGATCTGCTATTTGAGGGATTGTAACTTGAATAAGCAAAATAAAGCAAACAATTATAATCGCAACCGAAACAATATAATCTTTATGTTTTCTGTATAAAAGAATTAGGGTTTCTTTGTCTAAAGATAATTTATTCACAAGTCATATTATTTTTGCTTTTATTGAAAGAGAATAACTTCCAGTTGCTCTATCTATCGTAAGAGTCTCTATGGTCATATCTCTTATCACATGTTTTTTTGAAACCGTATCTAAAATTTTTGTTAGAAATTCATTTATTGAGAGGAGAGAATTAGAGTTAACGGTTAGAGTGACATCTGAATTCTCAACAGATAAACCAGTCGTATTTACTCCTTGAGGGACATCCGAAAGAAGAGCATTTAGCGTGTTTGTATAGTTTTTTCTGCTTTTTAAAATTTGATTTATACCAACAAGTCTATCTATAAGAAGATTGTATTTTGCCTGTTTTTCTTTTTGTAAAGTAAGATTTCTAATAATTGCGTCTTGTTCTTTCCTGACAGCCTCGGGCGAAATCCTGCTACTTATAATAAAAAGGGTTATTGAGGTCAAAACCACAAAAAAAAGAAAAACTATTGAAATTAAGCGGATGACAAATTTTCTTTTTTGGACCTTAACATTTTCGGGTCCTTCCGTTCGTAATAGATTGATACTACTCATAACTTCTCATTGCGAGTCCAACTGCAATAACAAAATCCGAAGCAGTATCCAAAACTTCCTTTGGTGGCGGACTTGCCAGGACTTTCCATGGATTAGCAATAACAGTTTCTATTCCGCAATTTTGCGCAAAAAAGGCATCGATTCCCGGTAAATTGGCTGTTCCTCCGGAAAGAATAATCTGGCTTATTGGTTGATCCTTATATTTTTGCAAATAAAAAGCTATGGTCTTTTTTATCTCCGTTACTATAGAACCCAAAATGGGGGATGTTGCCTGTCCTATCTTTCCCCCTAAAACCTGATCAGATACGCCATAACTTTTTTTGTAATTTTCCGCTTGTTCGGGAGAGAAACCAAGATCCGTTGCTATAGCCCTAGAAAGAGCAGTTCCTCCAACCGACATCGTGTAAGTTAGAACCAAAACATTTCCCCTAACTATAGCAATCGATGTTGAGACACCACCAATATTTACAACAATCGTTGGAGGGTTTTGTCCTGAAATTAAAGCTCTTACCGAAGAAAGAATCTCAGTCTCCATTGCGCTTATGGAAAAACCGGCCATAGTAATAATTTTCTGATACTTGTTTATTAAAAGAGTCGGTGCTCCAACCATGAGTACTTGCATTTTATCAGTCGGCGTAGCTTTGGTTGGTCTTTGTAAAACATTCCATGTCAAAGTAATATTTGTTAAGGGAACCGGAATATACTGTTCCGCTTCCCAAAAAATAGCGGATTTTAACTCTCTATCTGAAAGGACTGGCATCTCCAAAACTTTTGTATAAACTTGGTTTTCCGGAAGTGCTATATTCACCGATTTACTATCGCTTCCAGACGAAGTGACCGCTTTTCGTATTGCATTGGCCATCTCCTCTTCATCTAGCGGAGATTCCGATAACATGCCTTTTGGAGGCGTTGGAATCATCGTTACGGCACGAAGACTAAATCCGTCGTTTTTTTTGTCAAGTGAAACAAGCTTTATTGTTGTTGCTCCGATATCAAGACCGATGGCAGATTTGTTCATTTAAGGTGAGAATAGACCGTATTGAAAAAATTCTGAAGGAATTTCCGGATATCCTTGAAAAACGTTTACTTTCCTTAAAGTATTTCCCGATGTTCCGGTTGATGTAATAGTTGAGCCCTGGGACGGTAACGCGACTGACCCTATTATTCCTATGGCTCCGTTTTGATAAACCGGGATAACTCTTCCCAATAATCCCGAAGAAACACTAATTGGCACAGTATTCTGGAAATAAAGGTCCTTACCGTTTATAGTGCTCCTGGTAAGCGTTACCTGGGTTGAGAAATGGTTGGAAGAAGATCTGGCTGCGCATCCATCGAATGCGTATCTGGTAGAAGTCGGGGAAGCTTTGGTCCCGGATACAATTAGAACTTCTATCGCAGGACTTAGGCAAGGGTCGGATGTTGTTCCCCATTTAATGGTTAAATTTCCACTCCAAGGGTTCAAATAAATTTTGGTTGAATCCGGGGAATAATCGGAAAGCCATAAGTCTGCTCCGTTATCCTGTTGGACAGGATTTCCACCATTCATCAAAAAATTAGTTCCTGAAACTCCGGTTACGTCAGTCTTATAACTTGTATTATTGGAAAGATTTTGGGTAAGAATCGAAGCATTTGTTTTTATTGCCTGTTCAACGCCTGCTTCGGCTGCCGAAAGTGCCTTCTGAGAATTTGCTTCTTCTGTTGAGGTCCGAAGATTTGTTATTGTCTTTGAAGCAATAGATAATCCCACAGTTAACGCAATAACCATTACCAGAACAACAATAAGAAGAGCTTGTCCTTTTTCTTCTTTAAACATTTTCTAAGCCCTGGATACAGCGTAGCAACGATTCTGCCAGCTGTCAATAAAAGTTACTTGTTGAGGTTTCGGATTACAACGGAAGTACCAAAAACAATAGACGCTTTTTTTTCAAAAAAAGCGCTTTGAGAATTTTGCGAAAGGGTAAAGTTAATACCTATGGTAGGTGACTGCGAAAGATTATTCCTTGTGCATGTAAGATAACAATCTACGACCGAAACGTCCTTTGTATTTATAAAAGAGGCGCTGTTTGACGCGATAGTTTTAGGATTTGAAGTCATATTACATGAAAATATGGTTTGTCCGTTATCAAAAGATGTAATTTTTATATAACTATAATGAGTCGACGGAACCGTACAAGCCGAAGAATACGAAGTCCCTGTTGTTGATACCCCTTGAAAACTCTGAGCAAATTCAATCATCTTGGACATCTGCTGTATCGTATAATTTCCGTTTTCTCTAACCGTATCTATTACGTTAGTTTTATTACTCCCCCGAAGCGAAGAGACCAAAATTGTTGCCACGATAAGTCCTACTGCCGCCATTACGATCATTACAGCCAGGAGCTCTAGAAGAGTGTATCCTTTTTGGTTATTTAATAAATTTTTCATGGTGTTTTAACCGTATTTATGTCTGCAACACACGTCTGAAGTTGAACCTGATGGCAAAATATAGTTCCGGTCGAGCATTTTGAATCGGTCCAGAAAACGGTGGACGTAACTTTAGCGCTGTTTGAACAGCTAACCGACGTTTGGTCTATTGTTATCTGTCTAACAAAAATGCCTACATTCTGTCCGCACCCGGTTGGGGGCATTGTTGTTAGGGTTGCACTTCCTTGAGAAAGACAATAATTGACGCCGGTATAAGTCGTAAAAGTCGGCCAGCTATTTCTTGCCATTTGTCTTACAACTTCCATTCCTTCTCTGGCATACTGACCGGCAAGATTCTGATTCTTTGTAAATTCTACGTTGCTTAAGGAGGTTACAACAGTTATGACAATTGCCGAAATAATTGCCACGGCCGCCGCCAGGGCAATTACAACTTCGATAAGTGTTTGGCCTCTCTCTTTCATCTAATATCTCCCGTTGAATCAACCACTATTGCCTTAGTATTTCCGTAACCGTTTAAATATATCGTCCCTGCTCCGATAACTCCATTTACTATTACCGGAAAATAAAAAGACGTTGATGTTGTCTTCAAAACATCAAAGGATATATTTGCCGGAAGTTTTTGTGTTTGAATAACATAAGAAAAGTTAGAACAAATGGCATCGAGCTCGTAACTATTACTCGCCGTGTTTAGCAAAACCTTGTAGCCGTTTAATATCTGAGTTCCGCATTGAGTTGGCTTGGCTTGGGAAATTGCCCTTGATCTTGCAAGGGAAAGAGTGGAGGATAGGGTAGACGCAGATGTCTGTAAGGACTGTACTCTGCTGTAAGATACAAATGACACTATTCCTATTGCGGAAAGTATCGCAATTACGGCAAATACTATGATAATCTCCAAAAGTGTGAAGCCTAAAGAGTCGCGCATTATGGATTTTTTAAAGTGAACGACCAATTCGAAGTCCCGGTACAAGGAAAGGTATTTTTTGCGTCTTTATCCGAGTCATTTAAATTTTCAAGACAAGCAATAAGGGTATAGGTTGTTCCATCACTTGAGTATGTATAGTAAACCGATGTTCCGGGATCCGTTGGAACTTTTTGCATATAGGTAGTACTTGTGCAATCGGGACTCATCAAAGAAGTGGTGCAGTTAGGAATACTGGTGGGATAAGATCCCTGGTCCGATCTGTAAAGCTCAAGAGCAGACTGGATTTGACGAAGATTGGATTTTCTAGTTGCGTCTCTTGATCTTTGTCTAACTCCAATGAAATTAGCGGTTATAAGTGTTGATAAAATTCCAATTATCGCAATTACTATGAGAAGCTCCACAAGTGTAAATCCCTTAGAGTTTTTAAAAAATCTTTTCATGGCTTAACGTTAGAACTGCTGACTGCAAAATTGCATGTTCCACCACAAGCATTAGTTGCGATTCCATTGGTAGTAAGAGAAGCGCATGGACTTGGATCACCGGGACCCCGACAAAACTGCCTGTCGTTTGTCATTTCTAAACTTGCGTAGAGCCAATAAGACTGTCTGTCTGCTGAAGCAAAGTACACATAGTTCTGATTTGCTTTTGGATCTTTAGGCAAAGATGCGATGTAGGGAGAAAAAAGGGTTGTACCCCAATCCGCTGTCTGATTATTTAAATTTACTATTCTATAAGTTGGGGCAAGGGTGGAAGAGGGAGGGTACTTTCCCGTGTCGTTAAAGTAGGTCTCCAGCGCTCTTTGCATTTGTGCAAGGTCGGATTTTCTCTTAGCATCGTTAGTTTTTTGAATCTGACCAATAGGGTTTAATATGAAAAGTGCGGCCGAAAGGAGGATTCCTATTATACCTATAACGACAAGTAATTCGACAAGAGTGAAACCAGACGCTCTCCCAAAAAAAAGCTTAAAATTGCGCCTAAAATAAGAAAAGGACCAAAGGCTACTGAATCGCCATGCCACCTTTTTTTTCTCCATAAGATTAGTATGAGCGAGTAAATTCCTCCTGTCAAGAAAGCTATATAGAGGCTAAAAAGTATCTTAGGGAAACCCAAAAACAGACCAAGCAAGAGAGCTAGCTTTACATCTCCAAAGCCCATGCCCTTTCCCCGCGTTCCAATATAAAGCAAAAAGAAAAAAAGTGAAGAGGCCAAACCGGCTGCAAGATTCTCTATGATCGTTTGATTAAAAAATGAGTAAATCAGGGTTAAGATAATTGCCGGATATACAATTTTGTCTGGAATTATTCCTTTCTTTAGATCGATAAAGAAGATTGCCACAAAGGAGGAAAAAATAAAAAGTAAGTAAAGAAAACCATACCAACTTATTATTGGAAACTTTAATATTAAACTAGTAAAAATTAATGCAGTAACGAGTTCTACGGTTGGTATTGAAGAATCGATTCTTTTGTTGCAACTTCTGCAACGTCCTTTAAGGAAAAGATAAGAGACTAGGGGAATAAGCTCTAACCATGAAAGTTTCTTTTTGCAATTATCGCAATAAGACCTTCCCAACAAACTTTCACCTTTTGGGAGTCTATAGATTACGACATTAAGAAAGCTTCCTACACAAAGTCCTAAAACAAAAAGCAGTATAACCCAGGGGATCACAAAGACTACTGAGTGCACCAATAACAGGTATTATTATTTACTGTAGGATCACAAGTTTGCGCAAGAGGAACTGTCGGTCCTGTATTATTTGCACCCCCCGCGAATTTTGTTTCTGCCTTGTGCGATTCGGATTTTGATGTAGGCTGATAGCATATACTGACAGATTTTCCGACACCCACGCTACTGGTATCTACCGCCCAAAGCCTGCTTAGAATACTGTATTGCGTGGGGAAACTCGCCTTAAGTTCTCCCTCGGTAACCAATTGCTGCATGCAATCATTAAACGATGTTGCTGCAGTATTTGTAGTAACGTGTACGGCAGCTGCCGTCGGAGCAGTTCCTCCGTTGCAAGCTGCCCCTCCGTTTGCTGCCGAGTCCCATGGCATTGTTCCATGAACCGCATAATATCTTGTCAATGCATTTGTAAGCTCAAGCGCAGTTGTTCTGCTGTTGCTGTCCGCGCCTTTTCTAAACTGTTCAAGGGGGTCGATTGTTGCCAAGAGCCCTGTTGCTAAGATTCCCAATACTCCGATAACGACTAAAAGTTCGATAAGGGTAAAACCTTTTTGACTCTTAAAAAATCGGAATAATTTCATTTGTTAATTAAGTATGATCATATAGGAAAACTTTTGTCAAGTCCTTATTGTAAACTTGATATCAGACTATAAATTGGCGTTATGACCGATATTATTAAGAACGCAACCCCTACTCCAAGGACAATCATAATAAATGGTTCCATCGCGGTTGTTAAAGTTTTTACGGTTTGATTTACCTGATCTTCGTAATACTCTGATGCTTTGGTTAAAGTCTCGTCCATCTTTCCCGTTTGCTCTCCAATTTTTACCAACTGGACAAGCATCGGAGGAAACAACGTATACCCCGACATTGCATCTCCTATCGAAACTCCTTTTTCTACTTGTTTAGAAACGTCATTTATCGCGCGCCTGTAGTGAACATTACCTGTTGTATCCGCCGATTCGGTCAACGATTCAACTACTAAAGTTCCTGTTCCTATTAAAAGACCGAATGTTCTTGTAAATTCCGAGAGAATTGTTTGCTCAATAAGCTCTCCAAAAATCGGAATTTTTAAAATTAGGTTATCGACAATAAGTTGTCCGTCTTCGGTTTTTCTCCATCTTTTAAATAAAAATATTCCAAGACCGACAAGAACAATTATAACCGGCCAGAAAGTCCCTATAATTCCGGACAGCCCCACAACTATTTGAGTGGGGAGGGGAAGAGGAACATTCAAACTTTGATAAAGAGTGGAAAGTTGTGGTATTACAAAAATCATCATTATAAAAACTACAACAAGCATTAAAATTACAACTATCGCAGGATACATTAGGGCACTTTTTACGGTTCCCCGGAGTTTTTGCTCTTTTTCTAAATTGTTTGCAAGCCTAAGAAGAACTTTGTCCAGTAAACCCGATGTCTCCGCGGCTTTTATTAAGGAAACATAGATGGGAGAAAAAACATCGGGATATTTTGCTATCGCAAAAGAGAAAGGTTTACCTTCTTCGATATCATTTATTATTCCTGTTACTACTTCTATCATCGCCTCGTTTTGAATCTGATCCTTGAAAATTTGCAAAGCCCTAAGAAGAGTTAGTCCGGATGAAAGCATTGATGAAAGCTGTCTGGTAAAAAGAATAACGTCCGACGTGCTAATTTTATTTAGAAAAGGTAAAAGTTTGTTTAAAGTTCCGGAGCCAACTGCTTCGATTCTAATCGGCATCAGCTCCTTACCATGGAGATAAGATGCTGCCTCGTTTACGTCGTTTGCTTCCATCAAACCCTGCACTATTTTCCCTTCTTTGTTTGAAGCTTTGTAACGAAGTTTCATCTTAACCCACCATCCTTAGAAGTTCTTCGGGTTTTAGGGAATAGCTTTTTGCAGTTTCCAAACTCACAGAACCATTCAAAACCAAAGATGCAAGCGAAGCTTCCAAAGTCACCATTCCAATATCCTGCGATGTCTGAATTATTGAGTCAATCAAATGTGTTTTTCCTTCTCTAATATTATTTGCGATGGCAGATGATTCAAGCATTATCTCAACAGCCGGAATCCTTCCGCCATTTATCATTGGTATAAGCCTTTGAGAAACAATTCCCTTTAAGGTTGCCGCGAGCTGGGTTTTTATCTGAGCTTGCTGGTCGCTTGGGAAACTATCGATTATTCTGTCAATACTTTGAGAAGCGGAGTTTGTATGAAGCGTTGAAAAAACCAAATGCCCGGTTTCTGCAATCGTTATTGCGGCAGCAATTGTTTCGGGATCACGCATTTCTCCAACCAAAACTACATCAGGGTCTTCGCGAAGCGATGACCTGAGACTTTGGGACCAGGAATGAGTATCTATATTCATTTCCCGCTGAGATATAATGCTTTTACCCGCCGGATAAATGTATTCGATAGGATCTTCGATCGTTAATATATGAGCCGCCCTTTTCATGTTTACTTCGTTTATCATGGCAGCGATCGTTGTTGATTTCCCGTGTCCTGTAGGCCCGGTCACAAGAATAAAGCCTTGCTTAAGGTCCGAAAAGGTGCTGCAAATCTTGGGAAGACGAAGCTCCTCGATTGTTTTTATATTGGGTTGTAAAAACCTAAAGGCCGCGGAGAGATTTCCTCTTTGGAAATAAATATTCGCTCTAAATCTTCCCAGATTTCCGTATGCTCCGCCGCCAAAGCCGAAAGAAAAATCGAGTTCTTTATTTTTTGTTAGCCAGTCCTTTTGGTCAGGAGAGAGAAGAGAAAAAACCATTTCCGAAATTGTTGCGGGATCTAAGGGATTGTAATTTGAAAGATAACGAAGCGACCCGTCAACTCTCAAAGATGGTGGAATACCGGGCAGAAGATGCAAATCCGATGCCGCATTTTTTATTGTTAGATCTAATAGTTCGTGAATATCCATCACTCTTGAGCCACTCGGAGAACTTCTTCTACCGTTGTGACTCCTTGAATTACCTTGAGATATCCGTCTTGCTTCATCGTTATCATTCCTTCCGATATCGCCTGTTTTTCTATAGTTGTCGAATCCGCATTTTGTAAAACTAGGGTCTCTATTTTAGGGCTTACGGGAAGAGTTTCGAAAATTCCTATTCTTCCTAAATAACCCGAATCTCCGCATTCTTCGCAGCCCTTTCCTTTATAGAATTTTACGCCCCCAGTTGCCGGGAAAAGAGGCCCCAAGACAGCTTTTATTTCTTCTACAAGTTGGGGCGGGGGAGTATATTCTATTTTACAAGTAGGACATATTTTTCTGACTATTCTTTGGCCAAGGATTGCATTCATAGTCGATGCCAATAGAAAATTTTCTGCTCCAAGGTCTATAAGACGGGGCAAAGCTCCTGACGCGTTTGAGGTATGGAGGGTAGAGAATACCAAATGCCCGGTTAGAGCAGCTTGGATTGCAAGTTCCGTCGTCTCTTTATCACGGATTTCTCCAACGAGAATAATGTTTGGATCTTGTCTTAGGAAGCTTCGAAGTCCGGTTGCAAAAGTAAGTCCTACCGCAGGATTTATTTGGACTTGATTAATTCCGGCAATTTGATACTCGACCGGATCCTCCAGAGTCATAATATTTACCCTGGTTGTGTTTAGCTTATTTAGAACAGAGTAGAGAGTTGTAGTTTTTCCGGAGCCGGTAGGACCGCAGACAATAATTATTCCATGCGGACGGAGAATCGATGTTTCCAAGTTTTTGAGTGAATTTCCGGTAAGTCCTAGATCGTTTAATGTTGGAATTCCTCCACTTTTTCTCAGTAACCTCATTACAATTTTTTCTCCAAAGGTAGTTGGAAGGACCGAAATACGAAGGTCTACCTCTTTGTTATCAACCTTAAAATTAAATCGGCCGTCTTGAGGAATTCTGTGCTCGTCAATTTTCATCTCGGACAGAATCTTAATTCTCGAAAGTACCGCTTCCTGGACGCTTTTTGGAAGACTTAGCCTGTCATAAAGAATCCCGTCAATTCTGTACCTGACGCGCACCCTATCTTCTTGTGGCTCAATGTGTACGTCAGAGGCTCTTGAAGAAACAGCGTATTCTAGAATCGTTGCAACGATTTTGGCAATTGGCGCCTCTTTTATTATTTCCGATATTTCTTTGCTATCAACGGTTTTCGGCTTATTGAATTCTTCCGTTTCTTTAACAGCCGCACCGACTTCTCCTACAATTTCCTGCCTGTATTGCTCTTTTATTGCTTTCTCTACCTCTTGGGGAGTAGCAGCAAAAGACTTAATGGAAAGTCCGGTCTTCTGAGACACAAAAGAGAGTGCTTCCAAATCAACCGGATTTGCCATTGCAATCGAAAGTGTTTTGGAATTCTCATCATACATAAAAGGAATTATTTGAAATCTTTCGACAACGGCACGCGGAACCAAGCCAATTGCCTGCGGAGAAAAGGAAGTTGTATCTAAAGAAATGAAGGGAATTCCCAAGCTCTTTGCTCTCGCCTCCGACAATTTTTCTTCGGAAACAAGGTTTAGAGACTTTATTATCTGTTCGTCAGAAACTCCTTGAGAAGCTGCTTTTACCTTAACGTCATCGTACTGAGCTTTAGTAAGCAGTTTCTCCTCTAATAAAATATCGCTTACAGTTTGATTAGAAACTGAAGCAGTGCTTAAATTCCCGGGCATTAACTTCATCATAGAATAAAAATGTAGTACAATGCAACAGAAAATGCAGTCGATTTTAATTTCTTCGAAAAATACAGAGCAGGGTAGGGAAGAGGCCGAAAAAATTTTAGGGGAATATAAGGTAAGTAAATTTGATGTTTCGATTTTTGAGAGCGAAAAAGCAATCGGAATCGCAGACGTTAGAGAAATTCAGAGAAAGCTTTATCTAAAACCTTTTAAAAGTGAAATAAAGGGAATATTAATCGATGCGTCTTCAGGGATAACCACCGAATCCCAAAATGCGCTATTAAAAACCCTGGAAGAGGCTCCAGAGGATACTATTATAATAATGCTAACTCCAAATATTGAGGAGATGCTCCCGACTATTGTCTCTAGATGTAAAATTTTAAGTTTAGATAGTTCAGAAGAGAACAAGGTTGAACAAAGGGATTTGGAAATTTTATTAAGCGGTAAGCTCTCGGATAAAATGAAACTTGCTCAGGACCTTTCAAAAGATAAAAACGAAGCACTGGTTTTTTTAGAAAGTTCAATAATCTCCTTTAGAAAAAATTTGTTAAACTCACCAAACGAGAAATTTCTAAAATCTGTAAAAATTCTCCAAAAATACTATTCAATAATAAAATCCACCAACGTAAACCTCCGCCTAGCATTGGAGAATTTATTTTTGAATTTATGAAAATTAATTTTTATCCCGAGCATGACGATTTAGCGCTTGAAGAAGCTACAAAGAAATATGCCAAAATCTGGAAAGAAGAAGAGGAAAGAATAATTAAGGTTCTTGAGAAATTAAGCGGATTGAAATTTAAGGAAAAATTTATTAACGCAATAATTTATGATGAACCCTCTTGGTCGCATCCGTTAAAACTTGATTGTAGAATTTCAGATAAACTTAAAAGGGGAGTTCTCGTTCACGAACTCATTCACAGGTTATTTAAAGGAAATAGCAAGGAAAAACTCAAGATTCCGTTTAGCAAAAACAATTATATATTGGACGTTCATAAGCTTCTTGATTTAATTCTCTTCGATGCTTGGGTAGAATTATACGACGAAGATTTTGCGAAAGATCAAATAACTTATGAGATAAATCTTTGGAACAGGGAAGGAATAAGCCCTTATAAAGTTGCTTGGGATTGGGTTTTAAAAATGACGAAAGAACAAAGAGCAGAAGAATTTAAAAAACACTGGGCTTGAAAATTTATTTATAAACCTGTAGAATCCCTTTTTATGGCAACAGAAATGGCCAGATCTTCACTGGAACCTCAAACCCCGAAACCCTCAACTATAATCGAAGTAATGGGTGTATTCATCGAAAGAGGACTCGAGGAAAAAGTTCCTTTTGACGAGGTTAAAAATATTGCAATTGAAGTTGATAAATTCGGAAACGAACTGACCAAATTCGGACAACCCTATGCTTTTGAAATGCATATTAAGACGCTAAGAGAAGCGGCTATAAACCTTATTGCAAACGTACTAGCCAAAAAAGAATAATAACTTCTTTAACCCTTTAAATTGCCTCTGTTTTCTGTTAAAATATCTGTTACCATTTATCTTTATGGCATCTAAATCCTCGGATTACGGAGCATCGCAAATACAGGTCCTCGAAGGGCTAGAGCCTGTTAGAAAAAGGCCGGGAATGTACATCGGCTCAACCGATGAAATAGGACTCCACGAATCTTTAAGAGAAATAATCGATAACTCGGTCGACGAGGCCTTGGCAGGTTTTGCAAAAAATGTTTGGATAACGCTGCAAAAAGACGGATCCGCAACTGTTGTCGACGACGGTAGGGGAATTCCCGTTGACGTAATGCCACAGTACAAAAAGAGTGCTTTGGAAATTGTCATGACCAAACTCCACGCCGGAGGAAAATTCGGAGGAAGTGCTTATAAAATTTCGGGAGGACTCCATGGAGTCGGATCATCGGTCGTTAACGCTTTATCCGAATGGCTCTGGGTGGAAGTAAAAAGGGACGGGAAAATCTACAGACAGGAATATGCACGGGGACTAGTTAAAACTCCTGTTAAAATCGTGGGAAAAGCGGAGGATACGGGAACAACTACAACATTTTTGCCCGACGATAAAATTTTTTCTACAATAACTTTTAACTTCGACACAATCAAAAAAGCAATTAAAGAAAGAGCTTATCTAGTCCCAAAGTTATTCTTTCATCTAATAGACCTTCGGGAAGGTTCAGAAAAACAAGTCAACTTTTATTTTGAAGGCGGAATATTGTCGCTGGTTGAAAAAATTAACGAAAACAAAAACCCTATCCACGAAGTAATTTATATAAACAAACAAGAAGGCGAAGTAAACGTCCAAGTCGCTCTCCAGTACAACGACGGTTATAACGAAAATGTCGAATCTTATGTAAATGTAATTAATACCGTTAACGGAGGAACACATCTTACGGGATTTAGAATGGCCCTAACCCGCGCTGTTAACGATTATGGGAAAAAACTGGGGAGCTTTAAGGAACAAGAGGATTCGATAACAGGCGACGATACCAAAGAAGGATTAACCTCTGTGGTTTATATTAAGATGCCCCAAGATAGAATTCAATTTGAAGGTCAAACAAAAGGGAAGCTTGGTAATGCCGAAATCCAACCAGTAGTCCAAGGAATAGTTAAGGAAGCGCTCTCTACTTATTTTGAAGAAAATCCTGCAACCGGAAGAAAAATTCTGGAAAAGGTATATCTTGCTGCAAAAGCAAGACTTGCTGCAAAAGCGGCAAAAGAAGCAATCCTTAGAAAAGGAGCCTTGGAAGGATCCTCTTTGCCGGGCAAGCTCGCCGATTGTCAGGAAAGAGATCCCGAATTATCCGAACTATATCTTGTCGAAGGAGACTCTGCAGGCGGTTCGGCAAAACAAGGAAGAGACAGAAAGTTCCAAGCAATACTTCCTTTGAAAGGTAAGATTCTGAATACTGAAAGAGCCCGTCTTGACAAGATAATCGAACACGAAGAAGTTAAAAATTTGATAATTGCTTTAGGAGCCGGAATAGGGGAGACAGTAAATTTTGACAAGTTAAGATACAAGAGAATAATAATAATGACCGATGCGGATGTCGATGGACAGCATATAGAAACACTAATTTTGACTTTCTTTTTCCGTCATCTTCCAGAAATTATTAGGCAAGGATACCTTTATATAGCAATGCCACCGCTTTACAAAATAAGCGTAGGAAAAGACTCACAATATGTTTATTCAGACGAGGATAAAGACAAGCTCCTCAAAACCACCAATGGACAAAAAATTACGATTCAAAGATACAAGGGTCTTGGAGAAATGAATCCGGAACAACTTTGGGATACTACAATGAATCCCGCAAATCGGATCCTTAAGCAGGTGAGAATTGAAGATGCGGAAGAAACGGACGCCACATTCACAATGCTTATGGGAGACGAAGTTCCGCCAAGAAAACACTTTATTCAATCAAACGCCAAGACCGCAACGCTTGATATCTGATTTTTTAACTTATACAATATGCAAATGAATTTATCTTTCTTCGTCCAAAACTCCGCTAGCGTCGCTGCTCTGGTTGGGATTCTTTCTTTGGTTTACTCCTTTTTCATCGCGAGAAAAATCCTCAAAAGCCCGATGGGAGATAAAAAAATGAACGAAATTCAAGCTGCGATTCAAGAAGGGGCAACTGCCTATATGAAGAGGCAATACACCGTTGTCGCAGTAATCGGACTAATAATTTTCGCCGGGCTTTATTTCCTGCTTGGAATGTGGACGGCAATAGGGTTTGCAGTCGGAGCAATTTTCTCCTCCCTTGCAGGAATTGCGGGAATGAATATTGCTGTTAGAAGTAATGTTCGGGTCGCCCAAGCTGCAAGAAGGGGATTGGGAGCGGCGTTTAACTTAGCTTTTCAGGGTGGATCCGTAACAGGGCTCGTTGTTGCAGGATTTGGCCTTCTTTCGGTTTCCGGATTTTATTTAGCTTTGGTAAGGGCCGGTGTTTCGGGTTTCCAGCCTCTTATAGCCCTTGGTTTTGGAGGATCGCTAATTAGTGTTTTTGCAAGACTAGGTGGAGGAATATTTACAAAATCCGCAGATGTAGGAACAGACATGGTTGGGAAAATTGAGAAAGGGATACCCGAAGATGATCCGAGAAACCCGGGAGTTATTGCGGACTTGGTTGGGGATAACGTCGGAGATGATGCCGGAATGGCGGCTGATCTTTTTGAAACCTATGTCATAACAGCGGTTGCCGCAATAATCTTGGGAGATTTAACTTTTAAAGGAAACACCCTGGTTTTATTTTTTCCGCTTTTAATCGGCGCGATATCGATTGTGGCCTCGATAATTGGAACTCTTTTTGTCGAACTTAGAGGGAAAAGTATAATGGGCGCTCTTTATCAGGGGCTGGCAATATCGATTATTTTTTCTTTAATTGGCTTTTACATTCTAGCCAACGAGCTTTTCCCAACAGGTCTTGGAAATTTTCCGGCAATTAACATTTTTTACTGTCTTGTTGCCGGATTGGTTGTAACGATAGGTATGGTCGTAATAACAGAGTATTTCACTTCCAAAAAATTCGGGCCAGTTAGGGCTATTGCTAATGCATCAACCACAGGTCATGGAACAAATGTCATTGCAGGACTCGCAATTTCGATGAAAGCTACATTTGCTCCAATTATTCTTATATCCGGAGCTATTCTTTTTTCCTTCAACTTTGCAGGATTATATGGGATCGCAGTCGCCGCGATGAGCATGCTTTCAATGTCGGGAATAATAATCGCAATCGATGCTTTCGGGCCAATAACCGACAACGCAGGTGGAATTGCCGAAATGGCCGGGCTTCCTCAGAAAGTTAGAGACGTTACAGATCCTTTGGACGCGGTTGGAAATACGACAAAAGCAGTTACAAAAGCTTACGCGATTGGATCTGCTGGGCTTGCTGCATTAGTTTTATTCGCAAGCTATACCCAAGAACTCTCAAGGCTTGGGAAAGCGACCAGCTTTGGACTTTCGGACCCTTCTGTAATAGTAGGACTCTTTATCGGAGGGGCACTTCCTTATTTGTTTGCAAGTTTGGCAATGGAAGCCGTTGGGAAAACCAGTGTTTCGATTGTTAATGAAGTCCGAAGGCAATTTAAAGAAATAAAAGGGATTATGGATGGATCGGGAAAACCCGAATACGGAAAAGCAGTTGATATAGTTGCTGGCTCAGCAATAAAACAGATGATTGTTCCAGCTCTCATTCCAGTAGTTGCTCCGATCGTTGTAGGATTCACCCTTGGGCCTAAAGCCTTGGGCGGACTTTTGGTTGGATCAATTGTTACGGGACTTTTTGTCGCAATTTCAATGACAACCGGAGGAGCCGCGTGGGACAATACTAAGAAATATATCGAAGAAGGAAACTTTGGTGGCAAAGGAAGCTTTGCCCATCAAGCGGCAGTAACCGGAGACACAGTCGGCGATCCGTATAAAGACACTGCGGGTCCTGCAATTAACCCAATGATTAAGGTTTTAAATATCGTTGCGTTATTAATTGCCTCATTCCTGGTTTAAATAATGGCAGAAATCGGTAAACTTCAACAGACAGAAATTAATGCAGAGGTAAAGAAAGCGTACCTTGATTACGCGATGTCGGTCATCGTATCAAGGGCTCTTCCTGATGTTAGGGATGGATTAAAGCCGGTCCACAGAAGAATTCTTTATGCGATGCACGAAATCGGGCTAACGCACCAAGCAAAATATTCAAAGTCCGCAAAAATTGTCGGAGAAGTAATGGGAAAGTACCATCCTCACGGAGATATTCCAATTTATGATGCATTGGTTCGTTTGGCGCAGAACTTTTCCATGAGGTATCCATTAATCGACGGCCAGGGTAACTTTGGTTCCATGGATGGAGACCCACCGGCCCACATGCGTTATACGGAAGCCAGAATGTCCGCAATAGCAGCCGAAATGCTTTTGGATCTGGACAAACAGACCGTTGACTATTTGGACAATTTTGATGCAACTCTAAAAGAACCCATTTTTCTACCCAGCCTTTTGCCCAACCTTCTTCTAATGGGATCCGAAGGAATTGCAGTCGGAATGGCAACAAAAATCCCACCCCACAACCTGGGAGAAGTTATAGACGCCGTGGAATTTGTAATTAAAAAAACTAAAATACAAACTACACCTACCTTATCCTTAACCTCAGCTGCAACCGTTGACGAGCTTCTTGAATTTATAAAAGGTCCCGATTTCCCAACAGCAGGAAATATTTACGATATAAATGAAATTAAAAATGTTTACATAACAGGCCGCGGAAGAATTTTGATTCGCGGAAAGGCGGAGATCGAAGACATCGGGCAGGGAAAATCCGCAATAATCATAACCGAACTTCCATATCAGGTAAACAAAGCATTACTTGTAGCAAGAATTGCAGAATTAGCAAAAGAGAAAAAGATAGAAGGGATTTCCGATCTTCGCGACGAGTCCGACAGACAGGGAATGAGAATCGTAATCGAGCTAAAAAGAGACAGTGCTCCGAAAAAAGTCCTTAACAACTTATTCAAACATACCGGCCTTCAGACAACGTTTTCAGCAAATATCGTCGCCCTTGTAGATGGAACCCCACAAACCTTAAACCTTAAATCAATTCTAGAGGAATATTTAAAACATAGGTTCCTTGTGGTGAAAAGGCGGTCAGAATTTGAACTTGCACAAGCAAAGGCAAGGCTCCATATCCTCGAAGGGCTCATGATTGCGGTTAAAAATATAGACGATGTTATTCAAACAATTAAAAAATCCAAAGATCAGGAGGATGCCAAGCAAAATTTAATGAGGAAATTCAAACTTACCGATATTCAGGCAACCGCAATCCTGGATATGCAACTTAGACGGCTTGCAGCGCTCGAAAGACAGAAATTGGAAGATGAGTATGAAATGGTAAAAGAGACAATCGAATATTTGGAGACTCTTCTTAAAAGCCCTGCGAAAATACTTACGGTAATAGGAAGTGAACTCAAAAAACTTAAAGAGAGATATGCGGATGAAAGGCGAACCAAGGTTATAAAGGGAAAAATTGGGGAGTTCTCCGATGAAGACCTTATTCCAAACGAACCTACGGTAGTTACCCTTACAACAACAGGTTACGTGAAAAGGCAGAGCCTTATGAGCTTTAGGGTCCAGCAAAGGGGCGGAAAAGGAATAAAAGGAATGACGACTAAAGACGAGGATTCAATTGCCTCTATAAGATATGCCCAAACTCACGATAACTTTTTGTTTTTTACAAATAAAGGAAAAGCCTACCAACTAAAAGCATACGATATCCCCGAATCTTCAAGAACCAGTAAAGGCACTGCGATCGTGAATCTCTTGGATATCGATGCAACAGAAAGAGTTGAGTCCTTCGTAAATTACAGATCCGCAAAAAGCAAAGAACAGCAAGATGCCGATTCTTCGAAATTTGTATTCCTAACAACTAAAAAGGGAACCGTTAAAAAAACCTCTCTGTCTGAATTTGAAAACATGAGGAAGTCGGGAATTGTTGCGATAAAACTTGATTCCCAGGATGAATTGGTTTGGAGCAATCTAAGCCACGGTGACGATGACATTTTGATTTTTACACGGAATGGAAAAGCGATAAGGTTCTCGGAGAAATCCGTTAGGCCACTTGGAAGAAGCACCCAGGGAGTAAGGGGAATTCTTATTACCAAGGACGACGAGGTTGTTGGAATGGATGTCATTGAAAAAACCGAAAAAAGCGACCTTTTGGTAATTATGGAAAACGGTCTTGGAAAAAGGACCGTGGTTACACAGTTTAAACGCCAATCAAGGGGCGGACAGGGAGTTAAGGCTGCAAACGTTAATGCAAAAACCGGGAAAGTGGCGGTTGCCCAAGTTATTCCTCCCAATTGCCAGGATGTAATTATGACTTCCCGACGAGGATTAATTGTTAAACTTTCCTTAAATGGAATCCCGAGACTTTCAAGAGCAACTCAAGGAGTAATACTTATGAGATTTTCCGCATTAACCGACCACGTTGCCTCCGCAACCTGCATAGAAGTAGAATAGCTGATAAAATATCCACATGATAATAAATGGACGGGCGATTGCCAAAGAAATTCTTAATGAACTTAAGACCAAAGTTCAGAATTTAAAAGTCACTCCAACTCTTGCGATAATTTTGGTGGGGGATAATCCACAGTCTGTTGCTTATATCGAACAAAAAGAATTAAAGGCAAATAAAATCGGCGCAAAGGTTATTGTTAAAAAGTTAAACGATAAAGTTTCGGAAAGTGAACTCCTGCAAATTATTCAGGACTTAAACAAAGATAATTCCATTCACGGAATTATTATCCAACGCCCCGTTCCAAATATAAGTTCGGGAAAACTAGACCTTGCAGTAATTCCGCAAAAAGACGTCGACGGTTTTAATCCCGCATCAAATTTTGAACCGCCGATTGCCAAAGCAATTATTAAAATTTTAAAAAGCGTTGATTCGAATTTTGCCAACAAAAAAATTGCAGTAATAGGTAGTGGAAAGACAGGAGGAGAACCAATAATTAAAACGTTTCAGAAAATGGGAATGGATCTTTCGGTTGTTGACTCAAAGACCGAGAATCCCGAACTCGTTACGAAATCCGCCGACGTTGTTATTTCCGCAGTTGGCAAACCAAATGTTCTAAACACTAACAATATAAAGAAGGGTTCAATTGTCTTGAGTGTCGGACTTCACAAGGGCGAAGATGAGAAGCTCCATGGAGACTATAACGAAGAAGAAATCGATAAAGTTGCTTCCTTTTACACTCCGACTCCCGGAGGTGTTGGCCCCGTCAACGTTGCGATGCTTTTGGAGAATCTTGTTGAGGCGGCGCAGTAATTAGGTCTGCAACTCTTCCGCCAACTCCCAATGTTCTTCTCGAAACTTCTTGTGAATCTTCTTTTAATGCCTTTCGGACAGATTTAGACTCAGCTTTTTCTAGTTTGGCTTCTTGACTTTCAAGCCAAAAGTGCGCATCTTGAGCAACTTCAGGAATTCTAACGCCTTTAGTTTTTATTATTTCCTCGACTCTTTCAGGATTAATCACTCTACTAATTTATCTATACTCCAGTTAAAATTGCTTGTCAACTTACAATCTTATTACTTGACACTCAAAAAAATATAGGCTAGATTTTATTTATATGAATTACGGGAAAAGGCCTCTTTGGCAATGGATTTTAATCTACGTAGTAATCGGCGGAATTATTTACGCTGCCGTTTACTTCTTTGTCCTCAAAAAGAATTACAGTGGAACAGGCGGAACCGGTGGTTCTGCTCCTTCAACCCAAACAGCCCCCGGATATTAGTTCTTTTTATTTCCTGAATGGAAAGCTTCATGGACTTCTCGTAATTGTTTATTAGTTATGTGCGTATAAATCTGGGTAGTTGCGATGTTCTTATGCCCGAGCATTTCCTGAACCGACCTAAGATCCGCACCGTTTGTTAAAAGATCTGTTGCAAAGGAGTGACGTAAAGTGTGAACCGTCGCATCAACCGGAAGTCGGGCGAGCCTAACGTATTTCTTTACAATTCGTTCGATTGAACGGGAGGTTAATCTCATCTTTTCCCCGGAGTCTAAATCTATCTGAGTTCCGGAGTACCGAATAAACAACGGTTTATAAACATCCTCTCTTTTTTCCGTATATCTTTTTATCCACTCCGAAGCTCTATCGGAAACAAAGACTAACCTTGCTCTTCCTCCTTTTCCTATTACCCCAAATTCCCTTCGATCGAGATTTATTTGATCTCTGTTCAACTTAACCAACTCCGAAACCCTAAGTCCGGTGGAAAAGAGGAGCTCCAAAATCGCCCTGTCTCTTATTCCTTCTTCTTTAGACGTATCAATTGATGTAACCAACCGGTCTACTTGTTCTCGTTCCAGAAATTTTAAGCTTCTGCTCTCGGTTTTTGGCAAATCAATTTTTGAAGGCTCCAAAGTTTGCACGTCATTCTTTATCAAAAATCTTAAGAATGAACGAAGCGCTATAACGTAGTAGTTCTGGGTTACTCTTTTTAATGTTAATCCCTTTTCGTCTGCACGGTTTGCTAAAAAAACTCTATATTTTCTAACAATTGGTAAATCCAAATTCTTTATAGATTTTTCTGGTAGGGTAGCGGTATACCATTTTTCAAAGACCTCAAGATAGTGGCGGTAATCGCGAATGGTAAGCTTGGAACAATTTTTTTCAATTTCCAGGTATTCCAAGAATTGGTCGATGAGCTCGGGCAGAGTACCATCCATACTTTACATTATGCGACGCGGGTGAAGGAGTTGTCAAACCGTGCAAACCTAAGTATAATTTAAATATGGCCGAAGCCGGAGCGGAAGTTCCTCAACCAAAATCAAAATTAAATAGGGTTCTTAGTGCGGTAAAAGGAGCACTAAAACCATTTGAAATCGAAACTAAACCTGTTCCTCCGAACGAAATG
>DASRFS010000021.1:0-18555 GCA_035651435.1 Patescibacteria group bacterium
ACCTGATTCACTCCGGTTTCAACAAATTTTCCAAGCTCGTTTCCTAGGTCGTTTAAAAAACCGGGCTTGTTATTCATAGCTTTGTCTTCCTTCCATCGCTCGTTGCAGTGTTATCTCGTCGGCGTATTCTATATCCGAACCGATCGGCAAACCTCGTCCTATTCTTGTAATCTTTATTGAACCCTTATCTTTTAGATGCTTTGTTATATACATTGCTGTTGCCTCCCCTTCCATTGTCGGATTTGTCGCCAGGATTATTTCTTTAATTGGGTGTCCATTGCTAAGTCTCTTGAACAGTTGAGCAATATAAATTTCGTCCGGTCCTATATTATTTAAAGGATCTATTCTTCCGTGCAGCACGTGGTAAATACCATTGTACTTTCCATTTTTTTCAAGCGCCAAAACGTCGAGCGCCTGCTCAACAACGCAAATCGTCGAACTGTCCCGCTTGGGATCCGAGCAGATTTCACAAGGGTCTGTCTCCCCAATCATATAGCATACCGAACAAATCTTTGTTCTTTCTTTTAAGTTCTGCAAGGACTGCGAAAAATCGTTGAGCTCGCTTTGCGGAACGTGCAGCAAATAAAAAGTGAGTCTTTGCGCCGTCTTTGGTCCGATTCCGGGAAGTTTCTCGAAACTTTCTATCAAATTTTGTATTGCTTTTGGAACTTTCATTTTAACTCCTTTGCGATCAAATCCGCGACGGATAAAATTTCTAATTTCGAAAATTTTTTGTCCTGCGGAGTATCTATTGTATCCGTTACATAAACTTTTTCAACATCCAAATTCTCCAAAATTGAACTAGCATCACCTGCAAGAACCGCGTGCGTTGCAAAAACATTTATTCTTTTTGCTCCATTCTTCTTGAGAAGTTCAACAGCAGCTCGAATCGTTCCTCCGGTTGAAATCATGTCGTCAACAATCGCAACGTTTTTACCTTTTACATCTCCTTCGATTTTAGATGACTCAACTTTTCCGGTTTTTAAATCTCTATTCTTCTCAATAGTCGCAAAAGATAGACCTGTCTTCTCCGACAAATATTTTATTCTTCTTATTCCTCCCATGTCCGGAGAAACCAATACCATATTTTTATCAAGCGGTCTTTCAGTGAATAAATCAAGCGCGGTTAAATGTACAACGGGAATATGGAAAAACTCGGGAATTTTTATCGAATGCAAATCAAAAGTAATTACCTTGTCCACCTTAAAACTTTCTAAAATTTGAACTATTACTTTAAAAGAAACGTCCTCCCCTTCCCTAAACATATGGTCTTGCCTTTGGTATCCAAAATAAGGAGCAACAAGAGTTATTGATCGTGCACCAGAACGCTTAAGACTATCAAGAATTAAAAAAAGTTCCATGTAATTTTCGTCAACAGGAATCCCAGTTGATTGAATTAAGACAACGTCGTCTTCCAAAACATCCGAAACCCTAACCCTTTTTTCCCCATCGGGGAATTTGTGGATTTCCAAAGGGGATAATTTTAAATTTAGATTCTGAGCAACTTTTTCCGCCAGGGGCCTATTGGAACTTCCTGAAAAGATCTTCACTCTACAATTTTACTATATTTCATGGCTCTATGGTATAATTCCCAAATGACGGAACAGGTAAAAACACCAGAAGCGACACTAACGTTTGCCCAACTCTTAAAAGATCACGTATTAACAACCATAGATCCATACAAGTCAACTCTTGAGGAAAAAACCGAAGAAGACGAAAAGCTTGGGAAGCCAGCCAGAAATAGGCTGGAACAGCATCTGGGGGAATTGGAAATCTTACGAGGCTTACTTAAAAGATTAACTTCGGGAGAGGAATTTCGAGCGGTTGTTTCATTAAGAAAGCGTCTACCAGATGCCTTGGGCGACCTGTCTTCCGAGACTTATACTTTTAGACTAGCTCCAAAACAGGAAAGATTGCTTCCCGGAACTTCACAAAACCAGCTTGGTCTCCATCTAAATGTTGATGCAAAATCGGATAAAGCTCTTGATACCATGCATTCTATTGCTCTCTCCAAATTATCTGCGTATGAAGTACTTCAGGGATACTTTAGAGAATCTCTTGGACAAAGAATAACAATAAATACTGTTGACGTGTTTCGAAATGAAATAGGCGGATTTTCGATAAGTCCTCAGGCAGGGATAAGTTTTCAATGGATTAGAGGTCAAGAAACTGCTAAAGTTGGTGGAGTGACTTGGGTCGGATATAGACCGTATTTCCTTGCACTCCCCGAAAGATCAATGGCACTTGATCCTTTTATGCAAATTCAACGGACCATTATTAACCTTACCGAGAAAAAAACTGGAAAATAATTCGTCCTCCGAATTATGATTTTAAGAGATGGACCCGATCATCAAAGTATTCAAAAAATTCAACTGAAAATATCCAAAAAATAAATGCCAAAATAACTTCTTCGTACGGAATAACTAAATCAAAAATCTTAGCCCAGCCAATAAATTGTGTACCCGTATAAATCCAATTTCCTAACTTTACCCCGACTAAAAGAAATATAAGAGAAACAATAAGTATGTACAAAGAAACTTTAGTAAGATGGAATAATAATCTAGGATATCGAAGAAGAATATACAAACAAAATAAAATTAAGATAAGTTCTGCCTTAAAATAAAAAAATGAGATATGAAGTATCCTCGGATTTAAGATTAAAGATACAACAAAAATAAGTGCCAGGAAACCAAGCATTAAGTTAAAAGTCTTTAAATGTTTATCAACCATTTTATGCTTTACATTGTCTTGGAAATGCTCGTAAACGGCAATGCAAAAATAAATACTAGCGGTAGACCAGATTAATTCCTCCATTGTTACACCCAAAATTCTAAAAGAAAAAACTGTTGGCACATACCACGCTTTTTCCCAAAGCAAAATATAATCTCCAACAATTCCTGTTACAACAGCGAAAGGGATAGTAAAGATAAGATTTCTTAAGACTATGTTTTTACTCCTGAGCGAAAGGTAAATAGAAGGGGTTATTAAAAAGAAAACTGAATTTAAGAGAAAATTAAACTTAAGGGCAAGGGATAGAAAAGTTGTGGATAATAAAAGAAAAACCAAAACAAGAATATCTATCTTTTTACTTGTGATAATCACTTTTTAGCCTTGAGGCCTTTTATAATTCTCTCGTAGGATTTTCTGACAGAGGAAGAACTCATTCCCAACTCTTGCCCCAAACTATAAAAACTAGTCGGCAAAGCGTCCTCAACCGGGAATCTTCCATCAATAATTCTTCTTTGTGCTTCGTTCAAATCCAGAAATCTTCCATCTTCTTTCGCCACCCTAATTAAAGCACGATCTGCCTCTGTTTTTGGATTAGGCGGATATCTCTCGGGGGTAATGGGTGGCGGAACTTGATCCACTAAAAGCTTAATTTCTTTTTGTGTCCAAGGTCTTGTTTTGACTTCCGACATTAGTGCTGGCCTCCTAAAAGTCCTGCGATTCCTCCCTGCATTTGTGCTAATTTTTTAGCCGCTTCCTGCTGGGATTTTTTGATCGCTTCGTTAATCGCCTCTTTAATATCTTCGTCCGATCTGTTATTTGTTTCTACCGACTTGATATTTTGGGCACCATCAATTAAAACTTTTACCCCATTTTTTTCGACGTTAATTTCAACCAAAGAAAGTTCTCTTTGGATCTGCATCGCCTGGTCGCGCATTTTTTTGAGCTCACCTAATTGCTGAAATGGATTCATTTACTATCACCCGCCTTTAATGTAACTTCTATTGTAACATTTTTCCCAAGAATCTCCCCTGCCATTTTCTCCAAAAGTTCTAACGTCTTTTTTTCCTCCAATTTTTCCTTATGAAACTTATATTTCGCCTCAAGAATTACTTTTCCCCCGTTCATTTCCCCTAAGCTCGCGCCTCTTAAAACTCCAGCAACCGAGTGATTTTGTGAATTAACTTTTGCAATTAATTCATCCAAAAAAGTGGATGACTTATTTCCGGCAAGGGGTGGTGAGGTGGAAGGAGCGGAAGATTCGGCAGAAGCTGAACTCGCCTTTTTGACAGGCGTGGAGACGGCGCCTTGAGCGGGATCCTGCGACGTAGACAAACCCCCGAGTGACCATTCAACAATTGCCAACTCAAGCGGCAATTGCGGCAAAACCGCATATTTTATTTCCTGGTGTGCTTTTGTTAGAAGCTCAACTAATTTTTTCAATTCTTCTACTGTGAATTCTCCACTCTTATCGCTCATTATTTGTAAAACCATTTCTGTATGCAGGATTTCTATAAGCTGTTCCATGAAAAATTTAAAATCCATTCCTTCTTTTTCCATTTCCGAGATCAATGAAAGCGCATGCTTAGTTTCTTTCTTTAATAAATCAGTCCTTATCCCCTCTAAGTAGCCTCCTATTTGAAGCTTTAGATGTTTATCGACAAATTCTTTTGTAATTTTTTTATTCCCGGCTTTCGATGAAAGTTCTTGCAAAGTCTTTGCCGCATCTCTAAAACTTCCTTCCGAAAGTTTGGCCATCTCCTCTAACTCCTCTTTTTCAACATTTAACTTTTCTCCGCTTACAATTCTTTTGAGTGAATGGACGATTTCGTCTATTGTAGCTTTTCTAAACTGGACATTAAGACACCTTGATGCAATCGTCGCCGGAACTTTTTGCGGTTCGGTTGTACAAAGTATAAAAACAACATGAGTTGGTGGCTCTTCCAAAGTCTTTAAAAGCGCGTTAAAAGCTTCGTTTGTAAGCATGTGCACTTCGTCAATTATGTAGACTCTAAATTTCCCTCCGGCTGTTGAAAGTTTTACCTGATCCCTAAGGCTTCGAATCTCGTCAATTCCGCGATTTGATGCAGCATCAATTTCCAAAACATCTAAATTGGATCCTGAAGTTATGGACTTACACTGATAACACCTATTGCAGGGTTCCAAATCCCCCGCTTTTCTATTCTCACAATTTAAAAACTTGGCGACAATTCTTGCTGTTGAAGTTTTCCCTAACCCCTTTGGCCCGGTAAAAAGAAAAGCGTGGAAGGAAGACTTCTTAGAAGATAAAACAGCAGAGAGAGTATCACGCACATTCGCGCTGTCCAAGTCACTAAATTTTTGCGGTCTGTATTTTAAGTAAAAAACCATTCCTGCCTTAATTAATGTTCCTGCTCTATCCCTAATAAATGAAGCAAACCATGCTGAACCAGTTCGTCAACCTTGTCATCTACAAAAACTTCGTCTCTTGATGCATCCCTTATGACCTGAGGGAAAGACAGAACTATATCTCCAAGCCTCATAACTCCATCGACATTTGGCCATTCTTTTCCGATTTCTTTTCCATCCGCGGAATGCTCATTTTGCGAGAAAGAAAGAACGTTTCTTGTCTTGTCCTCGCCCTTGTACTTTTTGGAGAGATCCCTCATCTTGCGGTCCCCGACAACAGCAATCGAAACTTCAACTGGACTCGTAATTTCATTGTCCGTCAAAGCCTTATCGACTGCTTCTTTAATTCTTTTTCTGTTGATCTTATACCTACTTTCAACAAAAATTAGAACCTTGTTGTTCATAATTAACTATGTGAAGGAAACCTCTTCATGCGTCTTGCTTCCTCCGCTTTTGCCTTTCTGGCTGCAGAAGGCTTGAGATGAAATTGTCTTCTCTTTGCTTCCTGAACAACACCTGCCGCTGTAACCATACGAGAAAATTTCCTTATTAAGGATTCGTCGCTTTCTCCAGGCATTTTTTTAACAATAACCATACTTAAAAACACACCTCCTTTAAAATTTCAATCATGCGCCCCAACCTGCTTTCATGCCCATTGGCCCCATTAAATGAAAATGCAAATGGTCTATAACTTGTGCTCCTCCGCCATTTACTACGACCCTAAAACCCTTTCCATCCAATCCCTGATCTTTAGCGATTTTTCCAACTGTATCTAAAATTTTACTTTTTAGGCCGTCGTCCGTCAGCTCCAAAAGGTCAGAAACATGCTTTTTCGGAACCACTAAGAAATGCAACGGTTTTACCGGATTTATGTCGGGAAAAACCATTATTTCACTATCCTCGTAAGTGAATTCTTTTGGCATTTCGTGGCTTGCTATTTTACAAAAAATACAATCGCTGTTCATAGCGTCTTAAGCACCTCTATTATAGCACTGAGGGTCATGGTCGAAGGCCTCATCTTGGGGTTTTTAACCGATCCGTTTAAAAGCATTTTCTTTGAGGCGTGCAGAAACCACGTGGCTTCAGAATCCAGCTTTTTCAGCTTTTCATAAGTTTGGGTAAGGTCAATTCCGCTGTCGGGCCTCGCCTTTATCCTAACATAACCTTTTCGAGGATCTTTTCGGATAGCCAAAACATAGCCCATTTTCTGCGCCAGCTTTACCGACATGTCATTTATCGTTTCAAATCCTATTCCCCTTCCCTTTGAAGTCTTAAATTCAAATCCTTTTTTTATCTCTTCCTCAGCCGAGATTCTGTTCTCAAATTCGTGCAAAACCGCATCAAGCGATTCAGAAACAAATTCTACATAATAGTCGTCCTGGCCCGGCTTCTCTGCCTTAAGTCCTTCCAAAATATTCAAAAGAGAGAATTCTTGATAGTCTGCAATTGGATCTCCCCAAAAAATCTCTTTGAAATGATCTATGTCCACGACAACTCTAACGAGCCTATTTATGGCTTCCTCTTTTTTGACCATTTTTTCGCTTTTGTTATCGAAATCAGCGTTCTGCGAACGGACAAAATCCCAAGTTAACGATGCAGCGCAAATATTTTGGTCACCTGTATGATGATGATCCAGGGGTCCAAGCCCGGTATCAACGTGAATAACTTCGTCTTCTCCGGATTTTTCGATAACCGAGGCCGTATCTGGGTAACCTTCAAGCCTATTTCCAGCCGGAACAAACTTAATAACAGCTTCGTTCCAGCCAGGCAAAAATCTTCTGATAAGCCATGCAGAAGTGATTGAATCCATGTCCGGACTATCGTGCGAAACAACTATTTTCATGATCCATAAGTATACCATACATACTTGACAAAAAAGATCCCGGTTGAGATTATTAATTCATGAACCCCAGTCAGCAAAATCTGGATCCTAAGCTAAAAGAAGCGTACGATAGGGTTATGGGAACACAAATTCCCCAGCCGGGTGGTACCGGTTCTCCTTCCCCCGTAGCTCAAGCTCAGCCACAACCCCAGCCCCAAAAAGCTGAAGAGCACCCAGCTCCTGCGTCTTCGGGCCCGCAACCGATAATAAACATAAACTCAAATCAACCGGGAGCAAAACCGCAGCAGGTTCAGAAAGCTAAAGGAAAAGGAATTTCGCCGGTAGTTCTTATTACCCTAGGGCTTCTTTTCTTCGGAGGATACACATTTATTTGGCTTAAGGTTTTTAAGATAATTTAGAGGCCACTTCTTCGAGGCCAAGAAGCTCCACTTTTTCGGAATTTCTTTTTTTGAACTCGACCTTATCGCCCGTTTTCTTTGACACTACTAACCTAACGGGGATTCCAATCAAGTCGCAATCTGCAAATTTTTGCCCGGCAGAAACGTCCTCCCGGTCATCCCACAAAACTTCTATCCCCTCTTTAGTCAAAAGTTCGTAAGCCCTTTTAGCTTTTCCTTCCGTTTCCGGGTCTTCAATATGGACTAAGTGAACTTGGAAAGGCGCAACCGATTCGGGCCAGATTATTCCGCGGTCGTCGTGGTGAATTTCGACTATCGTTCCCATAGCCCTTGTTGGACCAATTCCGTAGCTTCCAAAGTAAGGATATTGCTTTTTACCGTCTTTATCGGTAAACATCACATTCATTTTTTTGCAGTATTCCTGTCCAAAACCAAATATGTTTCCAACCTCAATCGCTTTTGCTTTTTTTAAAGTTTTATCTTTGTGAATATCACATTGTTTTCCTTCTTTTACTTTTGCTATTTCCGTATTTTGTGCAAAATCCCCACCCTCGCAATAAATTATTTCGTCCTCCCCCGAATCCGCCAGGACCTGGAACTCGTGCGTAACATTTTTCGTAAATACCCCACCCCCGGCCTCCGTAACAATTACATCCAAACCTATCCTTTTAAAAATCTTTTTGTAGGCCTCCGCAACTTCCCAGTAATACTTATCAAAGTCCTCTTGCGATACGTGAAGGCTATACAGATCCTTCATTAAAAATTCTCTCCCGCGTAGAATTCCGGATTTTGCACGCAGTTCGTTTCTAAATTTTGTGGAGAAATGGTAAATTTTCACCGGAAAGTCTTTGTAAGATTGTGTATGTTTTCTAACTAGATCCAAAACAATCTCCTCGTGAGTAAAAGAAAGCGCATATTCCTTGTCGTCTTTTTTAAACTGGTACATTACTTCTTTTGCGCTCTCCCATCTTCCCGTTTCGTTCCAAAGTTCCTTGGGGTGTAAAAGCGGCATCAAAACCTCCTGTGCTCCCGTTGCGTTCATTTCCTCTCTTATGATTTGCTCAATTTTCCGCTCGACCAATCGTCCAAGAGGCAAAAGTGTGTAGGAACCGGCCATAAGCTTGTCTATAAATCCGCCTTGCATTAAAAATTTTGCGTTAATCGCAGTTTCGTCTTTGGGGGCTTCTCTTTTGTCTTTAGCGAAAAGCTCGGAGTACCTCATATGCTTGAGTATAACATAAGATTTTGGTACAATCCCAAGCCTATGACAGAGAGACCAATATTCATTCATACAAATCGTGAAGGACAAATCGTGGGTGTATCCATAAACCCGGATCTGCTTTCCGAACCTGAGCTTCATGAGTTCGCAACACGAACTCTTAAGCACACAGCTAAGAAAGAAGAATTACTATTTTTCCGCCGAGGGCAAGGACTTGCTCACGTTACTCCGGATGATTTATTGGATCTAAGGTTGATGTTCAAACTCGGAGACAATCCTGAAATTCTTGCTGATGGACTCACTGAAGAAATGGATATGTCGAAAAGAGTTACAAAGGTTCCAGCTCGGAAAACAGCTACTTCTTCTTAACCTCGTGTCCTCCGAAGGCGTTTCTAAGAGCCGCCACTAATTTTGCAGTAAAAGAATTTTTGATTTCCTTATCTATTTTTGATTTCTTTCTAAAGTTAAGTGAACTCTCAATAATCTCAACTTTTACCCCTTCTTCTTTAGCCGCCTCAACAGTCCATTCTGCTTCTCCAGTTGCCGCAATTTCTCCGACGACATTTTTGAGTTTTGGGTCGGGAGTTAAAGCTTCGGCAGTTCTATCCATTAAAAATCCGGAAATTATAGTCCCCTTTTGGTAAACTTTTGCAATTTTTAGCGGATTAATTTTGTATTTCGATTTTTCAAGGACTTCAAAACCTTCGCCGATTGACTGCATCATTCCGTATTCGATTCCGTTGTGAACCATCTTAACAAAATGGCCTGCTCCACCTTCTCCAAAATAATCATATGCACCATTTGGAGAACTCAGGGTTTCTAATATTGGCTTAGCGTATTCATACGCGCTCTTGTCCCCGCCCACCATTAGGGAGTATCCGTTTTCCTCCCCATGCACACCACCGGAAACTCCGATTCCTAAGAATCTAATTCCTTTATTTTTGAAGTTTTTATATCTTTTTTCCGTATCCTTGTAGTAAGAATTCCCGCCATCAATCAGGATGTCGTTCTTCTCAAGATTTATTGAACTTATTACTTCGTCAAATGCTTTATGAGGAACCATAATCCAGATAACCCTGGGTTTGTCCAATTTTTGAACTAATTCGTCTAGGCTTTGCGCACTTTTTACCTTTACTTCTTTTTGGAGTTCTAAGATATCTTCTTTTGTGCGGTTCCAAACAATTACTTGATGCTTATCTTTATGAAGTTTCCGCGCTAATCGCGATCCCATCTTGCCCAACCCGACAATTCCAACCTTCATACGATCTCCGCCCCCTCCAAAACATCTTCTGCGGGCAAAAGAAGGACCGGTTTTCCCCCCGAGACTGCCATTAGCATTCCCTGGCTTTCGACACCCTTAAATTTTCGCGGCTCCAAATTTACGATAAAGGGAAGCTTCTTTCCTTCAAGATCTTTTGAACTGTAATGTTCTGCGATTCCCGAAACTATCTGCCTTTGCCCTATCGGTGGCCCAAAGTCGACGACGAGTTTTAAGAGCTTATCTGCATTTTCTACTTTCTCAACTGAAAGAACCTTTCCTATTTTAATTTCGACCTTTTTAAATTCCTCAAAAGTTACACTATCCATGATCTACCGTCCTTTTTGATCAGATCTTCCGCTTCCTTCGGCCCCCATGAATTATCGTCGTACGTTAAAACTTTGTCTTCTGTCTCCCAGTTTTTCAAAACTTTTGTAATAAGTTTCCAAGAGCTGGCCAATTCATCCGAACGATTAAATAACATTTGGTCACCAGAAAAAATATCGATTAGAATTTTTTCGTATGCTTCAAGTCCTTTTGTTCCAAAACCCTCCTTATAACTAAAGTCCATATTTACAGGATGAAGAGATAATTTCCCGCCCGGTTTCTTTGCAATAAAACGAAGGCTTATTCCTTCGTCTGGCTGAATTCTAAAAGTTATTACGTTTCCAATTTCGGGACATCCGTATTCTTTAAATAAAATGTGGCAAGTCTGGATAAAAACAACCGAAATTTCTACAAGATTTTTCTGCATCTTTTTCCCCGCTCTAAAATAAAAGGGCACGCCTTTAAATCTCTCCGTCTCAACGAATAATTTTGTTGCAACAAACGTTTCCGTTTTCGAATTCTTATCTATATCCTTTTCTTTTTTGTAACTTTTGTATTGGCCCCTTATTACTTCTGTATCGAGTCTAAGTGAACCGATAACCTTTGCCCTTGCATCTCTTAAATCTTCTTTGGTAAAACTTTTGGGACTTTCCATAGCAACACCGGCAATAAGCTGCATCAAATGATTTTGTCCAACGTCGCGCAGGGTTCCTAATCCGTCAAAAAATTTCCCGCGGTCTTTTATTCCCTCTTTTTCCGCAAATGTTATTTGAACATGATCAATAAAATTCTTATTCCAAACAGGCTCAAAAATTCCGTTGGCAAATCTAAAAGCGAGCATGTTCTGGACTGTTTCTTTTCCAAGATAGTGATCGACTCTAAAAATCTGTTTCTCTTCAAAAATGTGTGAGAGTTTTTTATCCAAGGCGATTGAAGTTTCTAAATCTTTTCCGAAAGGTTTTTCGATTATTATCCTTGTCCATTTATTACTCCCCTGACCGCATCCTTCTGAAAGCTTGCTCGAACTTAAGAAATCCAATATAACTTCATAATTTTGGGGAGGGGTCGCAAGGTAAAAAAACCTTGTAATGCATGCGCCCATTTTTTTATCGATCGAGTTTAATTTATCTATCAATTCTTCATATCCATTTTTGTCTTGAAATTCTCCTTGCTGATAACTTAGGTGACTTGCAAATTCTTCCCATTGTTTTTCTTTTGGGCTAAATAAGTTTTGAAAATCTTCATCGCTAAATTCTCTTCTTGCAAACCCAATTACAAAAAAGTCTTCCGGAAGTTTGCCTTGTTTAAAGAGTGAAAAAAGAGCGGGGATTAATTTTGAATGCGCGAGGTCTCCGGTTGCTCCGAAAATTACCATGATGAAAGGACTTTGCATAAGGAATATTCTAAAGCTTTTGGTCAGTAATTAAAAGTACTTTACCGTCCAATTCTTTCCTATTATAGAATCTTGCTGGAACCTCTTCCTCGCTTCCTTCACTAAACATTAAATCCAGAGCATTTTTCTTTTCATCTCCAAAAACTAAAACAACCAGAAGATCAAACATCGAAAGAGCTTTGAAGGTGAGCGTAATGCGATCCTTTATCTGCGAATCCGGAAAATGAAATTCCTGAACAAATTCAGAATTTTGCATTATCCCCGGTAAAATTCCCGCAGTGTGCCCATCCTCACCAATCCCCATAATCCCTACCGATTTTGTGAAATGGTTTAAAAGAAAGCTTACGGTCTCGTTATATTTTTTAGTCGTTTCTCCTTTACCGACTCCGAACTCAAGGATTTTATAAAAAGGAATATTTTGGTTTGCTAAAAAATCTTCAAAACCCGATTCTTTAATCATCGGTTCATTGCTGTATTCTTGGTGAAAAGAATACCTATCATCAATCATTGCCGCGGCGCCAATACGAAGCTCTACTTCCTCGGCTAAAGATTTATAAAGAGGTTTAGGAGTCGATCCGCCGGACAAAAAAAGGACCGTTCCGACGTCACAAATTTTATACAAGGTTCTTTTGGCAATGTTAATGCCAACGCGAGGATCGTCCACCAGTTCGATTCGCATTTTACTGTTTGGGGAAAATTGGCTGTCCGGTTATAATTCTAGCGATATCATGAAAGGTGATGAGGGCGATCAACGCTAAAAGAATTGCCATCCCAATTGCGTGAGCATAAGACTCAAAAGCCGGATGGACTTTTTTTCTCGTAACGAGCGCAAACAAAATAAAGAAGAGCCTTCCCCCATCCAAAGCAGGAATTGGCAAAAGATTTATAATTGCAAGATTCAAAGAGAGAACGGAAGTAAAGTCGAGGCACGATGGAACATTTTGGCAAAAAACACCAGTGAGTTGGGCTATACCAACCGGTCCTGCGACTCCCTCCGGAGGTTTGCCCGTTGAAAATAACTGACCTACTATACCCACAAACCCTTTAAGCATCGCAACCGATCGTTCGAAAGTTATCTTAGTTCCAATAACCGGAGCTTCAAACCATGAATATTTTTTTGTTTCCAGTTTTTGAGTGATTGCAACTCCCATCGGTCCTTCGCCTTTTGGAAAATCCTTTCTTGGAGTAACGGAAACTATTTTCTCCATTCCATTTGAAAAAACCCTAAGACTTACTTCCTCTCCCTCGTGTTTTTTCGTTTCCAAAATAAGCTGCGCGGTGTTGGTGATTTTTGTTCCGTTAAGGTATTCGATTACGTCGCCCGCTTTTAACCCTGCTTTATCTGCCGGAGAATCTTTTAGGACTTGATTTACTACTATATTATCTGTAGGAATTGTTTCCCCAACAGCCGAAAAAAGGACAGAAACCAAAAAGATGCTTAAAATAAAGTTCATTAAAACCCCGGCTATTACAACGAAGGCTTTTTGCCATCCCGGTCTTGCATAAAAAGCTCGGGAGCTTGAACCTTTTAACTTTTCTACCTTGAATTTCAATTTCCCTGCCCCTGCTTCGTCTTCCCCGAAAAGTTTTACAAATCCTCCGATAGGCAGCCAGTTTAGAGAGTAAATCGTCTCTCCGATTTTTTTGCCCCACGCTCTTGGAGGAAGTCCAAATCCAAATTCTTCGACTTTAATTTTTAAAAGTTTTGCGACAAAAAAATGACCGGCCTCGTGAATTAAAACAAGAACGGTCAGGATTAAAATAAAAATTATTATTGTTAGCATCTAAATCTGCATTAATTCTTCTTCTTTTCTTTTTCCCAAACTATCTACTTCGGAAATCGTACTATCCGTTAGGTTTTGAATTTCTTTCTCGACCCTTGTAGCTTCGTCTTCGGAAAGCCCAGCTTTTTTTAACTCGTCCAAAGCGGTGTGCCTTATCTGCCTTACCTGAATTCTTCCGCTTTCGAGCTTTTGATTTACCAACTGAACCAATTCCTGCCTTCTTTCTTGAGAGAGCGGAGGAATAGAAATCCGAATAAGCCCCGAATCTTCGCTTGGTGTTAGCCCGACATTTGCTTCCATTATTCCTTTTGCTATTTCCGGAGTAGTCGATGGATCGTATGGAGTTATTAAGAGTGTTTGGGAATCAAGTGAGGAGACTTGTGCAAGTTCTAGAATTCTAAGCCTTGTCGAGCCGCCGTAAACGCCAACGACAATATTCTCTACCAAAGAAGGAGCTGCCCGGCCCGTTCTAACTGTCCCAAGGTCGTTTCTCAAAACCGAAAGGACCTGCTGCATCTTTTCCCGCGTTGCGTTTAAATCCATTTAGACTTCAAATCTCTTGAATTCTTTAACTTCAATATTTTCTCCAAGCTTTGCGATGAATTCTTTTATTAATTCCTGAATAGTTTTCTTTTCGTCTCGAATATATGCACTAGACAAAAGCGCCTTTACATCCTTTGGGTTAAGGGCGTTTACCTGCATTGCAATTTCATGGGCGAGATTTTTAAACTCCTCTGTTCTCCCGACAAAATCCGTTTCGCAAGTTAAAACGACAGTCGACCCGGAAGTTAAATTGTGGTGAGTGTAACTTTCTACAACTCCTGCTTTTGTTTCCCGCCCTTCCTTTTTACCTGCTTTTTCGATTCCGTGCTTTCTAATCCACTCCAAAGCTTTTCGGTAATCCCCGTTTGTCTCTTCCAAAGCACGGCGGCAATCGGCAACCGAAGCCTGTGTTTCTTCCCTAAGTTTTTTTAACTGATTTAAATCAATTTTTTGCACTTTTCTTTTTTGCTACTTTCTTTTTTGTTTCCTTTTTGGTTTTCGTCTCAACTTTCTTTGCCGGATTTTCTTTTTTTCCTTCTGCAACTTTCGGCTCTTCTTTCTCTTCGGATTCTTTTCTGAAATTCTCACCCCATGTTCCCAGTATAAACGAAGTTATAAGTTCGATCGAACCCACGGCGTCATCGTTTGCAGGAATTGGATAATCAACTTCGTTTGGGTCCGCATTTGTATCGACAATTGCAACCATCGGAACCCCCATCGACCTTCCCTCTTTAACCGCTAAATCTTCCAAATGAGAATCTATAATGTACAAAAGGTCCGGCAATTTTGTCATCGACGTTACTCCGCCGTACAAAGACTCAAGCCTTTGTCTTTCTTTTTCCCAAAGCCCAATTTCCTTTTTCGTGTAATTTGCTTTTTCTTCTTCACTTGCAAGTTTTGCGGTTAGGTCGTGGAATTTTCTGATGTTTTTCGAAACTTCGGAAAAGTTGGTAAGAAGTCCTCCAACCCAATGATTCGTTATATACAAAACATTTTTATCTTTTAAATTCTCAAGCGATTTTAAAACAACGTCTCTTGCCTGTCTTTTTGTTCCGACAACCAAAATTGTTTTTCCCGCGCGCGCTTGGCTCTTAACAAAATCAATTGCTTCGTCCAATCCCTCTTTTGTCTTAGCAAGGTCAATAATTTGAACGCCTTCTCTTGCCTCGTAAACGAAATCTCTTGCCTTGGGATTTGCACGAGTAACTTGATGGCCAAAATGTGCGCCAGCAGATAATAATTCTTCGAGTGTAACTTCTCTCATAATGTGTCTCTTATTCCTCCATCCTAAACCTTGCGGTCAGAGACATCTTTAGGATGTGCGTGATTTGAGGATTGTACAATAAATTCCTTGCCTTGACAAGCACTTCGTATATGACTTATCCTTAAATTAATGAACCCGTTTAGGCGGTTCCTCGATTTTATTTCGTATCCGAGTCATTCCCGAACCATCGGCTTCCTTGCCTTCCTTGTCGTTTTACTCGCCGTTCCGCTAACGGTTAACATTGCCCAAAAACAGCAGGAACTTCGCCAACACGCGGCCGGAAACTGTACTACAGTGCAAGGTGCCGACAAAAATGGTAATCCGGGAACATGGACGACATGCCCTGATACAGGCACCGTAACTTTTGCTCCGGCCGGGCAAAGTTCTACTCCAACAAATCCGGCTAGCGGAACAACAACATGCAAAACCGATGCTGCTAGCGCGGTCGGTTGCGCGGTCGGTTGCGCCACGGTCAACGGCAGAAATATGAAATGTCATCTCCAGAATAAAGACGCAAGCGGCCAGTGTTCGGCTTCCTGCACTGCCGGAGGCCCCTGGAACTGCGTGGAAGACGCCTCATGTCCAAATACCACACCGACCTGCGATGCAAGCAAGGGTTTTATAAGCTCATGCCAAGGAACAGCTGTTGGAACCACTCAAAATAATGCGGCTTGCACAAGATCGGATGGAACAAAAGGTATTACAGTAAAGGAATGCCAATCCAATAATTGTTGGTACGATTCGTACTTTGACACTACCCCTACAAAAATCCAGCAGGGCAAGGACCTCGGACACCAATGGTGTTATGGAGGAAGTCCAGTCGGAATTCAATTGGCTTGCACAAATCCAACCTGTTCCAACGGCACAAACCCTATAAAGGTTCAGTCCAGCGGAAATTGGTATTGCCCAAATCCTGCTGATCCTTCCAAGGATGGCGGAGTCGCCCCAACCTGCGGAACCGGAACACAGATTACCTTTCTCATCGGATTAGACGGAATTGGAGGCGCCGGAGATCAAAAAAACCCAAATCCCAATCCAGCTCCGGGCTGTAATCCGGCCGCAGGCACTTCCAGTTGCGGCTCAAACCAAAGTCCAAAGCATCCTAACAGAAAATTCTTCTATCAAATCTTTACGCCGGACAAAAAAACTGTAATAGAACAAGGACAGACAACAATTACTTATGACAATGGTAGATTCAGGGGAAATGTGACCCTCAAAACTTCTCTGGCAGACGGAGTTTACCCCATTAAGGTAAGAGCAGAGGCATATTTGGCAAGATTAAGCAATATATCCATCGCAAATAACGTCGGGGTTGTCTCTCCCAATCCTCTTGTGACCGGAAGTAGTACCGATACCAACACCATTTCGGTTCTTGACTACAATAATCTTCTAGGATGTTTACTGCATGCCCAGCGACCCTATCCTTTGGATACAATTTGTCAGCTCATGGATCTCAACGATGACGGGGTCGTAGACCAGCTTGATTACAACTTATTTGTTAGAGAATTTTCGGTTGTCCAACAAGGAGATTAGTATATAATTAAATAGAATAAATTATGTCAAGAACTGTCCTACTTATAATACTTTTAATTGCAGGAGTCGCAGGGCTTTTAGCCCTTTCTATTAGCCCAAAGCAGGCGCCTCAACCCGAAACCCAAGCATCTGTCGCCCAAACCAGCCTTGCTGTTGCCGCTCCAAAAATAGATTCGCTCGGAAATTCTTCGGCCGACATTATAATAAATACCCAGGGGAACAAAGTTACAGCAGTACAGATGGAAATGACCTATGACCCCCAAGTTTTAGGAAATGTCGACATAAAACCGGGGCCGTTTTTCACTAATCCAACCGAACTATTAAAGAAAATCGACGGAGGAAAAATTTCTTATGCCCTTGGGGTTGGTCTTGGACAGAAAGGCGTTTCGGGCAACGGAGTTGTAGCTACGATTAGCTTTATAAAGCTTGCTAATACAGGCAAAACGAGTATAAATTTTGCTCCCAAATCTTTGGTTTCCGCCGAGGGCATAATCCAGTCGGTTCTCCGAAATACCAGGGGAATAACGTTTGACCTCTCTACTCTAATCTTTGAAACGCAGCCTTCTACCCCATCGGCAAAATGAACTGTTCTTGACACTCACAAGGTGTGTAGTATAATCGCTGCACAATTGAGCTTAAAGAAGAATTGTTATATTTGTGAATTAGAGAAAGCCGGAAGCGGTATATTCAGAAGCCGATACTGGACCATAGACAATCCGGATAACTTCAAAATCAAAGGTTTGCTTTTTGTTAGACTCCGCCGACATGCCGAGGAATTAGATAAACTCAAAACCACCGAATTAGAGTCATTGGGAATTACCCTAAAAAAGGCCGTGGTAAAATCACGGGAGGCCTCAAAAGCTTCTAAAATAACAATGATGCGATTAGGCCTTAAAGATCCACATTTTCATTTTTGGGTTGTGCCGAAAACTCCACAGACAGAAAAAACTCTGGAAACAATAAGAAATAGTTTCAAAAAGATGAGGCTAAAATATGCGGTCAGTTGAAGCGGTAGTTTTATGCGGAGGGGCAGGCTCGCGCATGGGCGAGCTAACACGAGAAAAGCAAAAATGCTTACTTTCAGTAGAAGAAAAGCCAATCCTTGGCCACATTCTAGATACCATTCAAGCTGCCTTCGGTTCTGCGCGAGTAGTTTTAGCGACAGGATATCTTGGAGAGCAAATTAAAACTCAATTTGGTGAACAATATAGGAATATAAACCTAGAATATGCCCACTCACCAATCAGTCTTGAAACAAGAAAAAGGCTACTCTTAGCAAAAAACTCATTGAAAGGTTCTTTTCTACTTCTGCATGGAGATATGATCGTGGACCCAAAACATCTAGTCAGAATTGCAGAATCATTTGATTCTATTAAAGGGACCGGGGCAACTGGTGTCATGTCAGGCGCTTCAGACCATAAACCAGCACTAACTCACGGATTGATTACCGTAGAAAATGGCAAGGCAAAAAGCCTCATATCTCCTCCGACCAAAGAATGGGAGTCTAACCAGCTTCGGGACATGCAAACATCCTTCTATGATATAGAATTTCTAGAATCACTGGAGAAATTTCAGACAAAGGTTTATGTAAGCCACGCAATTTCCGAGATGATAAGGCTGGGAACGGATTTTATGGTTGAACGATACTCTGAAAAATGGTTCCATTTCGCCGAGCCCAAAGACTTAGAGGCAAAAATTGTCTTTTCTGGAAATACTCCTAAGACTTGACACCCCTTTCTCGATTCAATACGATAAGTTTGTAGGTAGAAATGAACAAATTAGGCGGAATTGGAAATTCTTACGATTAAATTGACCGAATTTGGTATAATATGGCTGACAATATGGCACCAGAAAGAGGAATAAATAAAAAGATCGCAG
>DASRFS010000022.1:0-6916 GCA_035651435.1 Patescibacteria group bacterium
AATAGAAAAGCATACTGATTAATTATAAGGGGAGTCCATTCATCTATAAATTTAGATATTAAATCGTTATCTTTGAAAAAGAGGATAAGCAAGCGATATTGGGTTAAGTAAAGAGGGGGAAGGATAGTCAAGAAAGCCGTAAGTATTCCGAATAGTCCGAGAGTTTTGGATTTTGTTAGCCACTCTTTATTGCGTTCAATAAAATAATGTAAGAGTGAAACAAAAGAATACCCTGCAAAAAGCCCGACATCCAAAAAAATAGAGCCGTGGAGGTTTGCCCACATCAATGTTATGGGAATAGTTAAAAAGAGAAGATTTTTATTTTTAAAGAAATAGAGATATATGAGAAGAATATTGGTAAAAAGAAAAGTATAGGCAAAAACCTGGGGCCTTGCTGATAAAAATTCGTAAGTCGATACGAAAAAGAAAAAAACCAATGACATCCCAAATATCCAATGTACTTTAAAAATTCTGCGTAAAATTGTATAAAAAACGCCCATCATAATGGTCATAACCGCTCCGATCAAAAACTTTATTGACTCAAAACCAAAGAGTTTGGAGAAATAGTAGACAATTACTTGGAAAAGCCATTCATAAGGGTACCATTCGCGGCCTGTCGTGTTATAAGAAAAAACATCATAATGAACTATCCCTCTTTGGGCTATTAATTCTCCAGATTTTAAGTGGAACCAAATATCAAAATCGCGGAGGGGAACTATCGAAAGAAGTAAAATAACCGAGAAGAAGATTATTTGGAGAATAAGAGCATAGCGTTTTTTGATAAAGGACATTCGAATAGATTTTAGTATATTGATTTGTTAAACTAAATTCAATGCGCCTTAGTTTTTTCATAAAACCAAAGTTCGCATGGATTCTTCCCACAATAATTTTTTCAATTCTTATCGTAATGGGAGCGCTAGCGCATCCTCTTTGGGGAGACGAAGCTGAAACAGCCCTTTTTGCTCGTTCTATTTTAACCCACGGAGTTCCCTACGGATGGGATGGAACATATCTAATGGGCAACGATAATGCAGTATCGTTGAACAGTGATTTGGTGAACCATTCAAATCCTTGGCTCCAATATTATCTTTCCGCTGCCTCCTTCAAGTTATTTGGTGAAGGAGCGTTCCAGGCAAGACTGCCTTTTTTAATAATTGGCATGGCCGGGGTCCCGATTCTATATTTTCTGACTCTTAAACTCACTAAGAATAAATTTGTATCGTTTCTTACAATCCTTAAATTTTCTCTTTCCACCACATTTATCCTTTACGCAATTAATGCCAGATATTACAATACAAACATATTTTTCGGTCTTCTTTTTCTTTTCGCGACTTTTTATTTAAATGAAAAAAAGCTATGGCCTAAAGTTCTTTTAATCTTCTCTACGATTGGATATACCTACAGCCATTACATTTCCTTTCCTACTTTTTTTGGAGCATTATTTTTGGGATACATCGTTTATTTCTGGGCTGTTGGGGAAAAATGGAAAAATATCAAAAGTTTCTTCATTAAATATTTTTCCTTGTCTTTTTTGGGTTATTTGTTTTTTCTTCCTTGGATTCTGGTTATGAGTCCGCTGCATGGCAGGGGAACAATAGACATCTTCGATTATCTTGGAGCTTTGCAAGCAATACCCGATATTATGTTTTTCGGATACAATTTCTTTAGCCGAAACAATGCTCTCCCTCTCGGAATACTGATACTATTTTTAGGAGTGGCTATCTTGGGATATAGGCGCTACTCAAAGTCGTTTGAATTAAAACAGTTTGCTCCTTTGTTTTTAATATTCGTAACAACATTTTTCTATCTTTTAGCTAACGCTGTTTCAACTATAGCAATGCAGTCCGATAATCCGACTCTCGCTCCGCGGTATAACACAATACTTTTACCTCTTTTTACAATTATTTCCGCCTATGTTTTGTTTGTCATCTATAAATTGAATAAATGGATTTTTGTTGTGATTGCGGCACTTTTTATTTTTACAAATACTTTTACTCTTAGTGGATTCCAGATTAGACTTTGGGACTATCTTAATGAGGTAACTAACCCATATAAAACATCAGACCAGTATGTAGCCGATGTCCTTAATAAAAATGCTCACGATGGAGATACGGCATTCCTTAGTCTTGATAGATCGCATGAGTCGCTTGAGTTTCTCCTCCATAAGAAGATAAAGTTTATTAATAGAATTTCCCCTATAAATTCTGTTCTTTTCCCAAAAAATTATAAAACTCTACCAAGTTATTTATATGGCTTTCTGGGTTCACCTGACTGGGTTGTTTTGTATAGTAAGAGGCATAGCGGGATGAATTATTACAATGTAGATATAAGAGACGGTTATCCAATGGGTTTATCGCCTGGAGTTGATTTGGAAAGGGACTATACACTCACAATTTTACCGGTCTATTATCTTTCGGACATTCAAAGGCCGGAAATAGAATTCCATCAGTTTTATAAAGTTATTCCAATGTACAACGACCAGGTTTTTCTTTACCACAAAAAGAATGCCCCTTGACAAGGAAAAGTAGGTTTTCTAGTATGGATATATGCCCGTAGGTTTAGTAAAATTTTTGACAGCAAAATCTACTGTTCTTTTTGCTCTTATTGCCGCAACTATGCTTACTGCAGGATCTTTCTCTCTGTATCTCAATGACGAAAAACAACTGGCACAGATAAAAAAGAACCCTCAATTTTTGGCGCAGCAAGAAGCAAAGGACATAGTAAGCAAGGTTGGAGCCTTAGTTGCTCTTCCAACCGACGAACAGCCGACGATTGCTACAGTTACGGACGTTTCCAAGCTCAAGGGACAGGCATTTTTTGCCAAGGCGCAAAATGGAGATAAAGTCCTAATCTACACAAAAGCATTAAAAGCATACCTTTACAGCGTTACACTAAATAAAATTTTGGAAGTTGCTCCGGTTACGGTTAACCAAAACCCGGGCCAGGTAGCGGGAGTAAAAACCGAAACCCCAACACCAGCCCCGAAGAAGTAATCTCTGAAAGCTTTAAAAGTGCTAAAATATACCTCTATGGAGTCCAATACTGGGTCCGAAAGGTCAAAAATTTCTGAGGTTTCCGAATTTATCCGAGCGGATAATAAAGTCAAGGCGAATAATTCAATTTTGGAGTGTGGGGACGGGCGCTACACGGCCGAGCAAGGCAAGGGCGGAATTCGAATTTTTGGCGGAGATTTTGGAGCCCTCATGGCTATAAAAGCGGTCCTAAAAGTAGAGGACGTAGAAATTAAAGACAGAGACCTTATAGAAAAATATCTAAATGCTTCAAAGGAAATAGGGAGGGACGGGAAAATCCATTTTCACACGGATTCCCATAACAAAGTCCCAAGTATCGGATGCGGCCACATCGCCAAGGCAGACAGCGGCCAGTTTAGATTCCTTTACGGGTTGGAAGCTCAGGAGGTAGAAGATCTCTATACGGAATTATTGCATCTTGGGGAAGATGAAAAAAACAACGTTGTTTTAGAAGGAGACCACAAAGAGAAAGGTGTCCTTTTTGTAAAAAGCGAAGAGAATTTGTGGTCTGTAAATTCATTTAACGGACAGAAAATGTACTTTGTAATCGACCAGTCAAGGATCGAAAAGTATTTTGACGATTTAATACCAAAATTAGGCATTGAGCGCTTAACATCTAGCGAAGTTAAATCGATGTATGATCAGCAAATGGCAATAACCGCGAGACTTCTGGCTCATGGTCTTGAAAAGTTTGACGTTAAGTTTAATAAAAACGGTGATTTTGCAGTTGAACCTCTTGGAAAAGTAGCGTAAATTCCCTCTTGCCTAAATTTTCACAAGCCCTTATACTTTTTCCATGGTTTTATCGGACCACGACATCAAAGCGGCCCTCAAATCAGGCCAAATTAAAATCGTCCCCGCCCCAAATCTTAAACTTCAACTCGGTTCATGCTCGGTCGACCTTCGGTTGGGGAATGTATTTAGGGTTTTTGAACACTCGCAAAATACACATATCGATCCGTCGAAAAAAGATTACTCAAACGAAATAACAAGAGAAGTCAAAGTTAAAAAAGGGAACGCATTCATAATGCAGCCTGGAGATTTTGTTTTGGCTGTGACTTTGGAGAGGGTTAGAATATCAGACGATTTAATGGGAAGGCTCGAGGGTCGTTCATCCTTGGGAAGATTAGGAATAGTTGTTCACTCAACGGCATCGACTTTTGACCCTGGATGGGATGGACATTGCGTTTTGGAATTAGGCAACCTTGGGAGAATGGCTGTTAGTCTTAAGCCGGGAATGAGAATTTGCGCAATGCAATTTGAAGAATTAAAAAGTAAAGCAGAGATTCCTTACAGGAGTAAAAAATTTGCTAAATACAAATTTTCCAAAGGTCCCGCCGAGTCAAAAATATATGAAGACAAATAACTACCACGTAGAATTTGATTTGGATTTCAAAAGAAATCCTTACAAGGGTAAATTAATCGCGATTGAGGGAATTGATGGTAGTGGAAAAACAACTCAAGCTCAAGAACTAAAGAAATATTTCAAAAAAAATGGTAATGGAACTTTCTTTACAAAAAATCCTACCGACGGAGAGATAGGAAAATTCATAAGACAAATCCTCCGGGGACAAAAACATTTTAGTCCTATTTCCTTCCAGTATTTATTTGTTGCCGATAGGGCTTATCAACAATCCGAAATATCGGAACATTTAAAAAACGGGCATATGGCTATAACCGACAGATATTTCTGGTCCAGTGTTGCTTATGGGGCACAAGACAGAAATATCGACTTTAGCAAAGGAAACGGCGAGGTTCTACTTTCTTCGTTCGGAATTTTATCTACTTATTATCAGTTTATTGTTCCTGATATGACATTTTATCTTAAGATTTCTCCGGAAACTGCGCTTGAAAGAATTTCAAAAGAGCGTGACAGCAAAGATATTTATGACCAAAAATCAAAACTCGTAAATATTGCAAAAGGTTACGAATGGCTGATAAATAAATTTCCGGAAGAGTTTACGGTTATCAATGGAGAGAGGCCAATTGATCAAATAACAAAGGAAATACTAAGTAAGCTAAAATGATTTTAGGGCCTAAGCGATTATTGGAACTGGTCAAAAAGAAAAAATTGGTCGAGGGGTTGGCTGATAGGGAACTCTTAAATCCCGAGGGGGCAGGATTTGATTTAAGGCTTGGGGAAATCTACAAAATTTCCGGAACTGCATTCCTTGGGGAAACCGAAAGAAAAACCCCAACAGTAAAACTCCTCCATAAATACGATAAAAAGAAAAAGAAAAAAATTGTAATTAAGCCTAATGATTTCTATCTGGTAACAACCATTGAAAGTTTTAACATTCCAAAAAACCTCACGGTGAATTTTAAACCGCGTACAACAACATTCCGTTCAGGATTATTTTTGAGGACGGGAAATGTTGCTCCGGGTTATAAAGGTCCCGTAACTTTTGGATTGAAGAACGAAGGAAAGGTTAAAGTAACAATCGAATTGGGAGCAAGATTTGTCCACGCGCAGTTTTTCGAAGTTAAAGGCGGAGGATCGATGTACCGCGGACAATGGCAGGGCGGGCGAGTGACAACAAAGAAAAAGGAAAAACAGGTATAGGAAGTATTAAGTATGAGAAACAATTTTGGGTATTGATATTTGAATAACTATTGTATATACTTTAGTTATTATGCAGACTGTAATCCATATAAAAGCTGATAGGGAAGTTAAGGAAAATGCAGCCAGAACTGCCAAGGATCTTGGTTTAAGTCTAAGCGATGTGATTAACGCTTCCCTTAGAAATTTTATTAGAACCAGAGAGATAGTTTTTTCCCATACTCCACAAATGACGCCGGAATTTGAAAAGTACTTGGGTAAAGTTGAAGAGGATATAAAGAATGACAGAAATATAGCTGGCCCTTTCTATAGTGCTGAGGAGATGGATAAATATCTTGATTCCAAATGATAATCCATTCTCACAGGAACTTCAAAAAGCAATTCAATAAGTTGACGGAATCGCAGAAGAGAAAGTTTAGAGAGAGAAGAGATATTTTTCTTCGAGACGAATTCAATCCGGTTCTTAACAACCATGCATTAAAAGGTATTTATCAAGGCTATAGAAGCATAAATGTCACGGGTGATATAAGAGCGATTTACAAAAAAATCAGTAGTGTTGTAATTTTTGTCGCGATAGGTTCTCACAGCCGTTTGTATAAATAAGAGGTTTAGACAACTATAGCTAACTCGAATCTTAATACATACCCATTGCATCTTCTAAGGCTCTTTGTTACATTAGATACGATTTAATGGCTAAAAAACACTCCGAATATCAGTATTTGAACCTAGCCCGCGAAATTATTAAAAACGGGATAAAGCAGACTGACCGGGGAACAGGTGTTTCGGATTACAGCATTTTTGGAAAACAATCGGTTTATGATTTATCCAAAGGTTTTCCTCTTTTAACAACAAAGAAAGTTTATTGGAACGGAGTAATCCACGAACTCTATTGGTTTTTCTCCGGCCAAACAAATATTAAATATTTAGTCGATCACAACGTCCACATTTGGGACGATTATCCGTTTAAGATTTATAAGGAGAAAAATCCAAAAACAAAAATGACAAAGGAAGAGTTCATCCAAAAAATTCATGATGACAACTCGTTCGCTAAAAAACATGGAGAACTTCCAAGGATTTACGGGGAGATGTGGAGAAAATGGCCAACGAGGAAAAAAGGAAAAACAATCGATCAATTAAAATGGGTTATAAACGAACTCAGGGAGGACCCAAATGCGCATAACGCCATAGTGAACAGTTGGAACCCGGAATATCTCTATACGATGGCGGAGAAAAAAGACGCTTCAAGATTTCCGATTTGCCACAACATGTACCAAATCAGCAATCGCAATGGAAAACTCTCATTAATTTTGTATCAGAGAAGCTG
>DASRFS010000023.1:0-6132 GCA_035651435.1 Patescibacteria group bacterium
ACTTAAGTCTTTCACCAAAACTTTTAAAAGAAGAGGTTGAATGCACCATCCCAACATTTAGAAACGACCTTAAAATAGAGGAAGATCTTATCGAAGAAATTGCAAGGCTCTATAACTACAATAAATTTCCAAAAACAATTCCTCAAGGAGAAATTCCAATAGAGCCGATTCCTTACTTTAAGGATTACAAACTTGATGAAAAATTTCTGCAGATTTTTAGAGCGGCAGGATTCTCCCAAATTTATACTTACAGCTTAATTTCTGAAGAGGATTTGGTCGATAATGGAATAAATCCGGAAAGTGTATTAAGAGTTGATAATCCGGTAAGTATTGAGTTTGAATATTTAAGACCAACGCTAAAAGCAAATCTTAGGAATGCTATTAAAATTAACAAACCTTATTTCAAAAAAATAAATCTTTTTGAATTAGGAAAAGTTTATGTTGGATCGTCTCTGGACAAAGCAAACGAAAAGTACGTGCTCTCAGGACTCACAAATAATAAGGACTTTGCGCAAATAAAGGGACTGTTAGAAAGATTATTTAAAGAAGTCGGAGTCAAAGAAGACGCTAATCAATTCATAGAAGACCTGGACGAGGGAATATTTTTTGAAGTCGATTATTCGGAACTTTTAAAAAGAGTGAATACGAATAAAAAATTCAAACCTTTGCCAAAATATCCACCCGTTATTGAAGATATCTCCTTAATTCTAAACGAGAATATAAATTCCGGGGATTTAATTGAAGAAATTAGAAAACAAAGTTCTTTAATTGTGGATGTGTCTTTACTCGATCAGTTTGAAAACTCAAGAACCTTCCATGTAATATACCAAGATCCAAACAAAAATTTGGCAAGCGAAGAAGTTTCAAGGGTGAGAGGAAAGATTATCGCTTATTTAGAGAAAAAATTCGAAGCTAAATTAAAGTGATACGGTTGATGTCTCCGTAGGCGGGTGATAAAGAGGATCGTCTTTATGGTTATCGTTAACCCACTGGTCTATTCCTTCCTGCCATCTATTTTTTCCATCACTTGAAATAGGATCTTTTTCTTTAAAAACTATAAATGTTCGCGTATCATATTGGTTGTGATCAATTTCACTTTGCGATGCGAGTTTATTGTTATCCTGTTTTGAGACTTTAATCTGTTGATAAATAGGGGAGGGTCCCTGCGGCTCTGTGCCCTTCACGTAGTACTCGGACCTGGTTGGTTGACCGTCAACAGGAGTTCCGCCGCCATAGGCATCTATAGTCGCAGCAACCACATTATCCGGTTTTACAAAGTCTTCGGAAGGCTGATTTTTTAAGGCGTTAAGAATTATTCGCCTCCATACGGGTGTTGCTCCGGTCACTCCGGAAGCGATATCTCCCATTGGACTGTTGTCGTTATTTCCAACCCAAGACAAGACCAAAATATTTGGTGTCCATCCGACGGCCCAGTTGTCTCTTTTATCATCTGTTGTTCCGGTTTTTACCGCTACTTGTCTTTGCGTTATGTTTAAATAACTGTTAACTCCGAAAGTTATAAGTCTTGCATTGTTATCCAAAAGCATATGGGAAATTATGAAAGCAATCTCTGGGGAAATAACCCTGCTTTGGCTTTGTGCTGTCTGTTGATATAAAACATTTCCGCTTCGGTCTGTAACTTTAAGAATTGAAACCGGCTCGACTTTATATCCGCCATTGGCAAAAGCGCTGTAAGCTGCTGCTTCCTCTAATGGAATTACTTCTCCTCCACCCAAAGTGATAGATAAACCAAACCTATTTACGTTGTCGGTCGATGGGGCAAAGCTTGAAATTCCCATATTATATGCTGTAGAGAGCATATTTTTTACACCTACTTGGGCTAACATTTTTACTGCTGGGATATTGAGAGATGATCCTAGCGCAAAACGCATTTGAACAGGTCCGTGAAATTTTCCGTCGTAATTTTTGGGTTGATAATCTTTCCCGCCTTGATTAGGAAAAGTTACGGGAGTGTCCATCAGAAGAGTCGACGCCGTGTAGCCTTGCGATAATGCTGTTGCATACATGACCGGCTTAATCGAGGATCCGGGTTGTCTGTGCCCTTGGGTTATAACGTTGAATTGTCCTTCAAACGGCACTTTTACTTTTGAATTGTTAAATGACGCAGATTCGGTTGCAAAAAAATCTTTGCTTCCTACCATCGCAAGAATTTCTCCGTTTTTCGGATTTAAGACGACCGATGCTCCATTTCCAACTCTTAAATTTCTAACGTTATCGACTTCTTCTTTTTCTATTGCTTCTGATTCTTGCTGAAGTTTGTAATCAAGTGTAGTCTCAACTGTTAAACCACCATGCTCTACCAGATTCTCTCCGAACTTATCTATTAATAATTTTTTTACATAAAATGAAAAATGAGGTGCTTTTATGGCTTGGCTAGGAGGAAGAAATTTTACACCGGGCAAATCCCTGACCGCTCTTGCCTCCTGATCCTTTGTTATATATCCGTCTTCACGCATTCTTCTTAAAACATCTTTTGCCCGATCTATATAAGCTGTCGGATGCTCTCCGTATGGAGAATAGTAAGACGGGCTCTGAGGGAATCCGGCGAGAACCGCTGACTCAACTAAATTCAAATCTTTTGCCTTTTTTCCAAAATACTGTTCCGCAGCTGTTTCTACGCCAACATTTGTTCCGCCATAAGGCGCTACATTAAGATAGAGTTCGAGAATCTGATCTTTGTTATATCTTTTATCAACTTGAACAGCTAGAATGAACTCTTTTATTTTTCTTGTTATTGATCTTTCTGGTGTAAGAAGAGCATTTTTAACCAGCTGCTGAGTTAGAGTAGATCCTCCGGTTATTCCCCGAAGAAGAAAAATGTTAAGAACCGACCTTAGGATTCCGGTGACCGAAAAACCTTGATTGGAATAAAAATCTTTATCCTCAATTGAAATTGTTGCCTGCTGTAGGGTTTTGGGGATGTCTTTTAGTTGAATATAGGTTCTGTTTTTGTCGCCATAAATATCATAGAGGACTATCCCATTCCTATCCAAGATTCTGGTTGACTGGGAAAGATTACTCGATGATAGTTTGGCCGGAGTTGGTAAGTCCCTGCTATAAAGAATAAAGAGAAATATTGTCAGGACAACTGCAGCAATAAGTCCAAAAAATGCGAGCCTTGTTAAATTAGAGATTAAGAAAAAATTGGAAGAATACCTACGTCTTTGGTAATCCATACCCTGATTAAAGTATATCATTTACGCACGATTGGCGCCATGATATACTTTAGTCGTGGATAAGGTTGAAGAATTACTGGCTCGCGGAGTTGAAAAAGTTTATCCTTCTAAAGAAGCTCTTGGCGATGAAGCAAAAAAAAGGAAATTAACCGTTTATCAAGGATTTGATCCAACTTCTTCGGAACTTCATATTGGCCATATGGTTGGACTTAGAAAACTTAAACAATGGCAAGATTTGGGACACAGAGTAATATTTCTGGTCGGAGATTTTACGGCGACAATAGGTGATCCAACTGGAAAAGACAATGCAAGAGTTCCTTTGACTCACGAGGAGGTAATGAAAAACGCCCGAACCTACAAAGAACAAGCATCAAAAATTTTAAACTTCGAGGGAGAAAACGCGGTTGAGATGAAATTTAACAGCGAATGGCTCGGTAAAATAAGCGCCGCGGAACTTTTAAAGCTGGCCCAAAACGTAACACATGGACAATTAATAGAAAGAGATATGTTCCAAAACAGAATTAAAAATGAGAAGGATGTTTATCTTAGCGAACTTCTTTATCCGATAATGCAGGCTTACGATTCGGTAATGATGGACGTTGATGTTGAAGTAGGAGGGTCGGACCAAACATTCAATATGCTAATGGGAAGAAAGCTAATGAGAAATTTAAAACAAAAAGAAAAATTTGTAATGACGACTCCGCTTCTGACAGACGCTTCCGGTAAAAAGATAGGGAAGACCGAGGGAAATGTAATTGGCTTATCCGATAAACCGCTTGATCTTTTTGCAAAAATAATGGCTCTTGGTGACGATATAATCGTAAAAGGTTTTGAATATTTAACAGACGTTCCAATGGAAGAAGTGCAACAAATAGGGGAGGATTTAAGGCTTGGAAAAAATCCTGTTTCCTACAAAAAAATGTTAGCATTCGAAATAACAAAACAGCTAAATGGACATGATGAAGCACATAAAGCACAAGAAGACTTTGAAAAAAACGTTCAGGGAAAAGAAAAGTCTACAGATGTCCAAAACGTAGTAAGTGAGAATTCCGGAACTCCTCTTTCTCAAATTGCAATAAATAACGGCCTGGTCTCTAGCAATTCCGAATGGAAAAGGCTCATTGGTCAAGGCGGAATAAAAATCAACAGTGAACAACTAAAATCTCCCAGCGAAGTTTTAGTAAGTGAAATTGTTTTACAACGAGGCAGAAAGTCGGTGAGAGTTAAACTTAATTAATATGGACCTTAAAGACAAACACTGGGTTTTCAAAGTCATCATTGCGATCTCATCTCTTGCGCTTATCGCAGCATCATTCCTGCCGCTTTTATCTCTTCGATAGAATATGGATCTAAAAACTAAGGTAAGAGACGTATCAAGAGTCTATAAGATGTATTCGGGAAGACTCGAAAGACTTGGAATACAAACAGTTGAAGACTTCCTATACCACATTCCTTTTAGATATGACGACTTCGGATTAATATCCAAAATAGGGAATCTGCAAGAAGGAGAAATCGTAACTATCCGCGGAAAAGTCCAGTATATTAAAAACCTCTATGCACGCCGTTTCATAATCCAAAAAGCAAGAATAACCGATGAAACGGGAGTGATAGATATTACCTGGTTCAACCAGCCCTACATTACTAAAATGATGAATGAAGGAGATGAAGTTTCTCTTTCCGGAAAAGTCCAACAAAAAGGAGGAAAACTGACTCTTCTTTCACCGGAGTACGAAGTAATAACTGGGGAAACGCTCCATACGGGTAGATTGGTTCCTGTTTATCCAGAAACAAGAGGGGTAAGTTCTAAATGGCTTAGGCGTCAAGTTCATAAAATATTAGAAGAAGACGCGAGCCAAATTAAAGAAATCCTACCCGGGGACCTTCTCTTGAAAAATAAACTAATGGATTTAAAAACTGCTCTCTACCAAATACATTTCCCCGATGACTTGGGAATGGCACAAAAGGCCAGGGAAAGACTTTCTTTTGATGAGTTTTTATCGCTTCATCTTAGATCTATAAGCTTGAAGAAAAGCTGGGCAGAAAAAAATCTTAACGAGCCAATAGCTGTAGAAAAATTCAAAACTCAAATCGATAGCTTAATAAAAAGATTGCCATTCGAACTCACGAAGGCTCAAGAACGAACAATATCTGAAATTTTTAGCGATCTATCGTCGAATAAAGCGATGAACAGGCTTTTGCAGGGCGAGGTAGGAAGTGGAAAAACAATCGTTGCGGCAATTGCTATATATCTATGTTTTTTGAATAAGAAGACTTCAGTCTTGATTGCTCCAACCGAAATTTTAGCTAATCAACATTACAAAACAATTTCAAATTTATTTGAACCTCTAGGAATTGAAGTGAGTCTGGTCACCTCGAGTTCTAAAAAAGAAAACCTAAACAGCAATATATTTGTTGGTACGCACGCAATTTTACATAGGTTGCCAAAATTAAAAGATTTGTCTTTAATTGTTATTGACGAACAGCAAAGATTTGGGGTAGAGCAACGGGGGATATTAAGAGAAAAAGGGGATAATCCAAATATCCTAACCATGACCGCTACTCCAATTCCAAGAACTGTTGCTTTGACGGTTTACGGAAATTTAAGCCTATCTTTTCTAAACGAGATGCCTAAAGATAGAAAAAAAGTTAAGACTTGGCTTGTTCCTTCCGAAAAAAGAGACAATGCATATAAATGGATCGGGGTGAAAGTAAAAGAAGGAGATCAAGCCTTTATTGTTTGTCCTTTTATCGAAGAATCGGAAACTTTAACAACAGTTAGGGCAGCAACGAAGGAATTTGAAAAATTAAAAACTATCTTTTCGGGTTTAAAACTCGGGCTTCTTCACGGAAGGGTTAAAGCTAGGGAGAAAGAAGAAATTCTCAAAAAGTTCAAAAACAAAAAGATAGATATATTGGTAACAACCCCTATTGTCGA
>DASRFS010000024.1:0-7489 GCA_035651435.1 Patescibacteria group bacterium
GGCGACGTCGAGCCGTCGGATATTATGCTCGCAAAGTCTTCGAAAGCGATAATTTTAGGTTTTAACACAAGAGTTAGGCCGGAGGTTCAAAAACTTGCCGAAGAAGAAAAAGTTCTGATTCGAAATTACAACCTTATTTACGAAATGATTGCGGAGATCGAAGATTTCTTGGAAGGAAAAAGACTGTCTTTGGAGCCTAAAATTCTGGGAAAAGCAAAAGTTTTGGCTCTTTTTCCATTTGATAAGAAAACAGTTTTGGGAGTAAAAGTAATGGAAGGTCGTGTCGCAAAAGGCGACAAAATTCAGATTGTGCGAAACGATGAATTAATTGGCGAAACTTCAATTAATTCCGTTCGCCAGGGAAAAGAACAAATTTCAAAAGCGGAAACCGGAACTGAAGCCGGAATTTTACCCTCCTCCGAGTTTGACTTCAGAGTTGGCGATATGGTAATATCCCAAGGCTAATTTCTTATGGATACGACAGTCAATAAAATTCAGGAATATCTGGCGAAAAGCCAGACTATAGGAGTTTTAACTCCTAGAGATCCAAATTTAGATCAAATGGCAGGTGCTTTAGCCTTATATCTTTCGCTATCTTCGGAAGGACGTAACGTCGTAATTGCAACTCCAAATGATCCTTTGGTTGAAGTTGGAAATCTTGTCGGAATAGATAAAGTTAAAACCGATATAAATGGAAAAATCGGTGACCTTATCGTTTCTTTCCCTTATCGAGAAGGAGAAATAGATAAGGTTTCGTATACGCTTGAAGACGGCAAGCTCAATATAGTCGTAAAAGCAGGAGAAATAGGCCTTGATTTTGACGAAAAAGATGTAAAATTCGAGAGGCCAAAACGAGCTCCCCAGCTACTATTTATTGTAGGAGCTTCAAAAATCTCGGACTTGGGCAAACTTTTCGACGTTTCCGAACTTAAAGATACTATTATTATAAACATCGATAATTCCCCACAAAACCAGGGATTTGGGGATATTGTTATGGTTTCTACCAAACTTTCCTCGGTTTCGGAGCAAGTAGCTAACTTAATATTGTCGCTCGGTTTGCCTACTGACCAGGATATCGCGCAAAATCTTATGGATGGAATTTCTTTTGCAACAAAAAATTTCCAGAGCCCAAGGACTTCGGCTTTGGCGTTTGAAATGGCGGGAATCTTAATGAGGCAAGGTGCCCAAAGGGAGCCAAATCAACAGATCAGAACGGCCTTTACAAAATCTCAAACGCAAGTTCAAGAAGAAGAGTCGGAAGAAGTTCCAACCCAGGAAAAAGCCAAAAATCCACCGGAAGATTGGCTAGCGCCAAAAATCTACAAAGGATCTACGAACTTCGAGGGATAATTGTAATTTAATTTGATATCTGTTATACTCACTTGAACTAAATAAGAAAGTAAGTAAGTTTTATGCCGCTTAGCCCTTCGCAAAAGAAAGACATCATTAAAGAATTTCAGACAGCAAAAGGAGACACGGGTTCACCCGAGGTCCAAGTTGCACTACTTACTACACGAATTGATAAACTAACAGGTCATCTTAAGGACCATGCGCACGATATACATTCAAGGCGCGGACTCCTTTCGATGATCGCAAAAAGAAGAAGGCTTGTAAATTTTTTGGAGAAAGTTGATAAAAAACGCTCCGCTGAACTCACTAAAAAAGTGGGCCTCAAGGATAAAGAATAAGCAAACCTTACAACCTAGGAATTTAAAACAAAATGGATAAAAAAGAAATCACCATAGATATTGGTGGTAAAACACTTAAATTAGAAACAGGAGAACTTGCCCCACAAGCAACTTCGTCAGTATTGGCGACGCTTGGTGAAACAGTAGTTCTGGTTACCGTGGTCGAGGGCGGAAAGACAGCCTTGGATTATTTTCCGCTTTCAGTCGAATATGGAGAAAGGCTTTATGCCGGCGGAAAAATCAAAGGAAGCCGCTGGGTAAAACGTGAAGGCAGGCCATCCGATGAGGCAATTCTTTCGGGACGCCTTATTGACCGTTCGATTCGTCCTCTTTTCCCTAAATCTTTCAAAAATGAAGTTCAGGTAATTATTACTGTTTTGTCTGTTGACGGAGAAAACGAAGCAGACATAGTCGCGTTAAACGGAGTTTCGGCAGCCCTTGCTATTTCCAGAATTCCATGGAACGGTCCAATAGGCGCGGTTAGGATGGGATACGTCAAGGACAATGGTAATTCGGAAATTCTTATAAACCCGGGCGGAGCAGAACTCGAGTTTTCGGAACTGGATTTAGTTGTTTCTCAGACAAAAGACAAAACCGTAATGATCGAGGCAGGAGCTTCGCAAATCTCCGAGGATATTCTAGTTGAAGCGGTTGAAAAAGCGCACAAAGAAACACAAAAAATCCTTTTGGGAATTGAAGAGTTTGTAAAAAAAGCGGGACAAAAAAAGTTGGAAGTAACGGAAGATGCATCTTTGAATGAAGCAATTGTCTTGGTTAATAAAAACAAAAAAGAAGTAGAGGCTCTAATTGAATCCAGAGTCAGTAAAGAATCGGGCGGAACCGAAACGGAAGATTTAATAAATAAAATATACGAGGAAGAAAAAACCGCAAAACCGGAAACCGAACTGGACAAAAAAATAATTGCCACGGCAATAGAATACGTAATGTTCAAATTAATAAGAGCCGGAGTCTTGGAATCGAAAAAGCGAGTGGACGGACGAAAAATGGATGAAATCCGAAAAATATCGACAAGAGTCGGAGTTTTGCCTAGAACACATGGTTCGGCAATATTTCAAAGAGGAATAACCCAAGCTCTTTCTATAGTAACCCTCGGTTCGCCAAGAATGGAACAATTAATAGAATCCGCAGAAGGCGAAGAAACAAAAAGATATATACATCACTATTCCGGACTTCCGTATTCTTTTGGCCAAACCGGACGAGTAGGAACTCCTTCAAGACGAGAAATCGGACACGGAGCATTAGCTGAGAGGGCGCTTTTAGCTGTAATTCCAAAACAAGATGTATTCCCTTACACGATAAGAGTAGTTTCCGAAGTTTTGTCTCAAAACGGATCAAGCTCTATGGCTTCAACCACGGGTTCGACCTTAGCCTTAATGGATGCAGGAGTCCCAATTACAAAACCGGTCGCAGGAATTTCTGTGGGTATGATGTCCGATGAAAAAAGTTATGAACTTTTAACCGACATCATAGGCCTTGAAGACTTTTCCGGAGACATGGACTTTAAAGTCGCGGGAACAGATACGGGTATTACTGCAATTCAGCTTGATGTAAAAATTCCGGGATTAACGGTTGAGCAGATCAAAAAAACCTTAGAACAAGCAAAGAAAGCGCGACTTGAAATTTTGGAAGTAATAAAGAAAACTATTCCTCAACCGAGAGCGGAGGTTAGTAAATTTGCTCCTAAAATCACATTGGTTAAAGTGCCGGTTGAAAGAATTGGAGAAGTCATTGGGCCGGGAGGAAAAGTTATTAAAAACATAATCGCAACAACCGGTGCTATGGTTGATGTTGAAGACGATGGATCGGTTTCAATTTCGGGAACCGATGAAGAGTCTGTTAAAAAGGCCGCGGACTGGGTAAAAAATCTTGTAAGAGAAATAACAGTCGGCGAAATTTTCGACGGGGAAGTAAAAAGAATCTTGCCTTTTGGAGCATTTGTTGAATTCTTGCCCGGTAAAGAAGGAATGGTCCACGTTTCCAAGATGGCAGCGGGATTTGTTAAAGATCCAAACGACGTCGTTTCTATTGGACAAAAAGTAAAAGTAAAGGTTGTCGAAATAGACGATCAGGGAAGAATAAATCTTTCGATGAATATGGAGGATAAGGGCGGAGAGTCCGGAGGAGGACGACCTCCAAGGAGAGAATATTCGCCAAGAGGCGGAGGAAGACCGTTCCCGCCAAGACGCGAGGGCGGATTTTCCCCACGAAGACCTTATGAAAGCCGCGGAGAGGCTCCAACCGAAAGTTCGGAGCATCCTCTTTCGAGGCAATTTAGAAGAGAAAAATTAGCCGTTCCCGGAGGCTTCCGAAAAAGAAGAACATACTAGACTTCTATTAATTTGTTAATCCTCTTGATAAACTAAATATATGGACCAGCTTACATTTACACCCCTTGGTGGTATCGGAGACGTTACCAAAAACATGTACCTCTACGAGTACCAAAACCAGATTCTGATTGTTGACTGTGGTTTGGGTTTTCCCGATGAAACAATGCTTGGAGTAGATCTTTTGCTTCCCGATATTTCGCATCTTTTGGAACTTCTAAAAAAAGGAAAAAGAATAGTAGGAATGGTAATAACTCACGGGCACGAAGACCACATGGGCGCGCTCCCTTTTATATTGCCGCAGCTTCCGCAATTTCCGATTTTTGCGTCTCCATTAACAGCCGCTATGGCTAACGAAAAATTAAAAGAGTTTAATATCCGAACGAGAGTTCAAACAACTAATTTCACCGCTCAACATTCACTTGGTCCGTTTACTTTCACTTTGATTAGAGTTACTCATTCGATTCCGGATACTGCACACATTTTTATAAAAACTCCTGCGGGGAATTTTTACCACGGGAGCGATTATAAATTCGATCATACTCCATACGATAAGAAAGTTTCCGATATCGCAAAAATTGAGGAAGTCGCAAAAGAAGGAATTACTGCGCTTTTCACCGATTGTCTGGGTTCCGAGAGAAAGGGACGAACCGGATCGGAGGAACCTCTTTTAGGAGTTTTTGAAAGAGAACTGGCAAACTGTAAAGGAAAATTTATCGTAACAACTTATTCTTCCAACGTTTCAAGACTTAATCAAGTAATTAAGGCGTCGGAAAAATTTGGAAGAAAAGTTTGTTTTGTCGGAAGGTCCCTAATAAAAGTTAAAGACGTTGCAAAAGACCTTGGGTATTTGCAAATGCGCCCAGGCACGGAAATCGATATCAGAAAACTTAGAAATTACAGGGATCACGAATTGACTTTGCTTATTGCGGGAAGCCAAGGCCAAGAGGACTCTGCAATGACGAGGGTTGCAAACGACGAACACAGAGACGTTAGGCTTTCTTCTAATGATTTGGTTGTTTTCTCGGCGGATCCAATTCCGGGTTATGAAATTTCGGTTTACGAATTGGTAGACACAATTGCAAGAAAAGATATTAAAGTTTTGTATACCGCTGTTTCTTCGGAATTCCACGTCTCCGGACACGGATCACAGGAAGAAATCAAGGAACTTATTCAACTTACCAAACCTAAGAAATTAATTCCGATTTCCGGAACCTTTAGGCATATGTATGCTTATAAAAACCTGGCGATGGACTTAGGATACAAAAGACAAGATATTCTGCTTGTCGACGATGGACAGGAAATCATTTTCGGGAAAGAAGGAGCTCATCTTGGCAGACTTATTCCGACTAAAAATGTCTACGTAGATGAAGTCTCGGGAGAAAAGATGGAGAGTTTTGTTTTAAGGGATAGACAGCAACTGTCTAAGGCCGGAATCGTTATAGTTCTTGCCGAAGTTGCCTCAAACGGACAGCTTGCGGGAAGCCCGGATGTTATTGTTCGGGGTTTCAACGCCGATGTTAAAAAGTTAAATGAGCAATTATTCCGCGACTTGAAAAATGTTTTGGGTACAAACAGGGGCAGGGTTATAAACTGGCAGCATATAAAGAGTTTGATCGAAGACGCAGTAGAAAGGCGAATTCAAAAGGATTTAGGCCACAGTCCACTCGTCCTTCCGGTTGTAATAGAAGTTTGAGCTTGACTACCAGATCGCATATACTATATGTATGGCGAGGCACTACAAGAAGCATAAATTTAAATTCAAACTCAAGAAAAATACAATTTATTCAATCTTCGCTTTTGGCCTTGTTTTAAGCGGACTTTTACTTCTTTTATCTTTTTCTCGAAGCGGTGATTCGTTCATCAAGCTAAATGACTATTTAGACCATTACTTCGGTTTTCTCTCCGTCCTTTTTCCGGTCGTTCTAATCCTGTTCGGTTTCTTATTCTTAAGACTCAGGGTGTTTGTATCAAGACCAAACGTTGCAATCGGATTTTTGCTTTTTTTCCTAAGCACTCTTGCTCTTGCAAAAGGCGGGAGAGTTGGAGACTATCTTTTCCAATTTCTATCGGATGTCCTAACTCCCATAGGCTCTTATTTGGTTTATCTGGTAGGAATTATTATCGGAGTGATCGTATTTTTTGATACGTCGATGGACGAATTAATCGCGTCCCTGCTTTTTGTCAAAAACAATTTCGGCAGACTTCTTCCAACGAGCATTTTTTCAATTTTTAAAAGCTCCAGACCCTCTCTTGTTAAAAAAGGGATGACCATTAGAGGAATGGACGGTCCAATCGCCGTCAAAAAAGCGGAGCCTAAAAAAGAACTTCCGATAATTCCTGACACATTGGCAACAAACGCGCCGGGAAAATCTGTACCCTGGGAATATCCTCCTCTTAGTCTTTTATCCGATGCAACGGCGCAAAAAGCTGACCGTGGGGACGTAAATAAAATTGCCGCAACTATCGAAGGGACGCTTCAGAGTTTTGGAATCGGAGCAAAAGTTGTAGAAGTAAATCTTGGGCCGGCAGTTACCCAATACGCGTTAAATATTCCTCTTGGTACAAAAGTTTCAAGAGTCACAGCCCTTGCAAATGATTTGGCATTGGCAACCGAAGCGCCAACCGGACAGATAAGGATAGAAGCGCCGATTCCAGGAAGAAACCTAGTCGGTATCGAAATTCCAAACAGAAGTTTGGAGATAGTAACCCTTAAGACTATGCTTTCATCCGAAGTCATGGCAAAGAATAAATCAAAGCTTGCCGTTTCTTTGGGGCTTGATGTTTCGGGAAATCCAATCGTTGCCGACATTGCTAAAATGCCCCACGTTTTGGTTGCCGGAACAACCGGATCCGGAAAATCGGTTCTTATAAATTCATTTATCTCCTCCCTTCTTTTCAGGGCATCTCCTGAAGAAGTGAAATTAATTCTTATAGATCCAAAAAGGGTAGAACTTACAGGCTACAACGGAATTCCGCATTTAATGACTCCTGTTATTGTTGAGGTAGACAAAATTCTCGCATCGTTAAAATGGGCGATGGAAGAAATGGACAGACGTTATAAAAAGTTTGCGGAAAACGGAGTAAGAAATATAGATTCTTTCAACGAACTCTCGGGTTTCCAGGCTTATCCTTACGTAGTAATTCTTATAGACGAGCTTGCAGACCTTATGTCTTATGCCCCGGTCCAGGTTGAAGACGCAATTGCAAGACTAGCGCAGATGGCAAGAGCAACCGGAATTCATTTGGTTGTCTCGACCCAAAGGCCTTCGGTTGATGTTATCACCGGACTTATAAAAGCCAACATTCCTTGTCGAATCGCATTCAACGTTTCGTCGATGATTGACTCCCGAGTTATTTTGGATACTCCGGGGGCTGAGAAACTTTTGGGACGGGGAGATATGCTTTTTGTCCCTCCCGACCAGGCAAAACCGACCCGTATTCAGGGAGCTTATG
>DASRFS010000025.1:0-8978 GCA_035651435.1 Patescibacteria group bacterium
TTAAGGGTGTTTCGGAGGCTGTTTTTCCGCTTTTAGACATTCCTACGTTCGGACCTAAAAAAGCTTTTGCACTTGTTGAACACTTTAAACTCAAAGACGCAAAGACAGTTTTGAGCGATTTGGAGAAGCTGGCTAGGGAAGGCAAAATTGCTTCCTTGCCAAGATTCGGCGAGAAATCACAGACAGATATTCTGCAGGCAATAAGTGAGTTCAGAAGAGGCGCCGGCAAGACTACTCGCATGGTTCTTCCTTATGCGCAGGAAATAGCAGACAAGCTTGTAGCTTATATAAAAGAACTTCCTGAGGCTAAAGTAGTCGAACCATTAGGCAGTCTCCGAAGAAAAATGCCCACAGTTGGGGATATTGACCTTGCAGTAGCATCCGACGATCCAAAAAAAGTAATACAGCACTTCGTATCCTATCCTTCAATTGAACGAGTGATAGAAAAAGGCACAATATCCGCCGCAATACTTATATCCGGCGGCAGACAAGTCGATCTATTGATCCAGGCTCCCGAAGCTTTTGGGTCGCTCTTGCAGCACTTTACGGGTAGCAAAAACCATAATGTTCATCTTCGTGAATACGCTCAAAAAAAAGGCCTATCCCTTTCGGAAAAAGGCATTAAATTTGTCAAAGCAAAGGGCCAACCGACAAAAAAATATGATACAGAGGAAAAGTTCTACAACGCCCTAGGATTAGATTTTATCGAGCCTGAAATGAGAGAAGATACGGGAGAAATAGAACTTGCAATAAAACATGACTTGCCAAAAACCGTTGAATTAAAGGATATAAAGGGAGATTTGCACATTCATTCTAATTTTTCCATTGAACCTTCGCATGATCTTGGTGGAAGCTCAATGAAGGAAATGGTTGAAAAGGCAAAATCATTCGGCTACGAATATTTGGGATTTTCAGAGCATAATCCAAGCATATCCAAACACACCAAAAACCAAATCTTAGAATTAATTAAACAAAGAAATGAAGCTATTGAACACATTAATTCTAACACTAAAAGTGTTCGAATATTAAAACTGCTCGAAGTAGACATTTTGCCTACAGGCGATCTAGCAATTGAAGATAAAGCATTGGATTTGCTGGATGCGGCAATTGTTTCCGTCCACAGCGTGTTTAATATGGATAAGGAAAAAATGACCAAAAGAGTTCTCAAAGGGTTATCCCATTCAAAAGCAAGGCTACTTTGCCATCCTACGGGCAGGTTATTAGAGACTAGGCCAGGCTATGAGCTAGATTGGGATAGAGTCTTGGAATTCTGCAAGAAAAACAACAAAGCTTTAGAAATAAATAGTTGGCCGACCAGACTTGATCTTCCGGATCAGATAATAAGGCGCTGTGTTGATCAAGGCGTAAAAATGATCATAGACACGGATAGCCATCATGTTGATCAGATGGAAATGATGAAATTCGGAGTTTTTATGGCTAAAAGAGGATGGGCATCATCCCGTGACATACTTAATACGTTGAGCTATAATCAATTCCTCGACTGGCTTAAATAAGGAAGAATGAAACTTCAGGAACAGGTTAACTATAACAAGATTAAAACGTGGCTTATAATGCTGCTTTTTGCGGTGCTAATACCTACGGTTGTATATATTTTTGTCAAAGCACTGGGATATAGCCTCTCGTACGTTTGGATAGCCCTATTCTTTTCCGTTCTAACTAGCATCGGAAGCTTTTATTTTTCGGATAAGCTAGTTTTGGCAACCGCAGGAGCAAAACCTGCGACAAAAGAACAGTATCCGGAATATTTTTCTATTGTCGAAAAGCTCTCTAAAGAGGACGGGTTACCAATGCCAAAGCTTTATGTAATAAATGACTCCTCTATGAATGCCTTTGCGACCGGCAGAAGCCCTCAAAATGCCGTCGTCGCTGCAACGTCCGGGATACTCGAAAACATGAATCGAACTGAACTGGAAGGAGTTTTAGCCCACGAGCTTTCGCATGTCAAAAATTTTGATATTAGGCTTATGGCAATTGTCTCCGTATTGGTAGGATTCATCGCTATGCTTTCGAATATTTTTATGAATAGTCTTTTTTTTGGAGGAAATCGCGATAGAGACGAGAAAAATAATTCTCAGGCGATTTTTTTGGTAATTGGAATAATCTTTGCTATCCTTACTCCTCTTGTTGCAACTCTAATCCAGCTCGCCGTTTCCAGAAAGAGGGAGTTTCTGGCCGATGCATCTGGAGCTCTTCTTACCAAATACCCTGAAGGGCTTGCTTTGGCTCTCGTGAAGCTTGAAAAAGACACTAAACCGCTTAAAAATGCCAACAATGCGACCGCGCATCTTTTTATTACCAATCCATTTAAGGCTAAAAGCAAAGACTGGATTACTTCGCTTTTTATGACCCACCCTCCGCTTGAAGAAAGAATAAAAATTCTTCGCTCAATGTAAAATATGAATCTTCTCCTTATCTGGCTTGGAAAATTAATCAACAAATTAAGCAATCAATTCAATCTTGGATCTGGTTCTACTTGGCCCGGGCATATCGCATTAAACTTCGACAATAATTTCTCAAAACAATTGCTCAGAAATTCAAAGGTTAAAATAATTGTCATAGCCGGAACTAACGGAAAGACTACGACCGCAAAATTGGTAAGGACGGTTCTTGAGGCGCGTGGCAAAAAGGTTCTTTATAACGAGACAGGTGCCAACCTGGAGAACGGATTAGCCTCAACGCTTATACAAGGATCAGATATTTTTGGTAATCTGAACTATGATTATTTGATTTTTGAATCAGATGAAAACACTCTGCCGCTAATTCTGAAAAAATTGAATCCCAATTTTCTTATTTTACTGAACTTATTTAGAGACCAGCTCGATAGATATGGCGAGATTGATTCGATTTCGAAAAAATGGAAAGATTCTCTTAATAAATTAAACAAAGGTACGGTTATAGTAGCGAATGCCGATGATTCGACAATTGCGTATACTGCACAGAAAAGTGGACTTAAAACCTTCTTTTTTGGATTAGATGATTATAAAAATCGAGTCTACAAAGTCCCTCACGGAGCAGATGCTATCTATTGCCCCAATTGCAATAAAGATCTCTACTTCAAATACATAAATTTTTCACACGTCGGAGACTGGTTTTGTAAAAATTGCGGATTAAAAAGACCAACACTCGATATTTCGCAATTCAACTATTACCCTCTAGCTGGCGCATATAACAGATACAACACACTAGCAGCGGTCCTTTTTGCCAAAATTTTGGGATTAACGGATACGGAAATTGTTAATTCTTTAAAGAAATTTTCACCAGCTTTTGGAAGGCAAGAAAAACTAATGATTAATGGAAAAAGTGTCCAGCTATTTCTCTCTAAGAACCCTACAAGTTTTAATGAATCTTTAAAAACGATTTCGGATTTGGGAGCAAAAAATATTGTGATAGTCTTAAATGATAGAATTCCCGATGGAAGAGATGTCTCTTGGATTTGGGATACAAATTTGGAACCATTAAAAAAACTTAAAAGGATTTATATTTCGGGAGACAGAGTTTGGGATTTTGTTTTGCGGACCAAATATGCACTAGGCAATTTGAGAAATATTCAATCTTTTGAAAATTTGACTAGAACCCTCAGTCTCGCGCTTAAAGAAACTCCAAAAAATCAGATTCTATACATTTTGCCAACTTATTCTGCAATGCTGGAAGTCCGAAAAAGCTTAACCGGGAGGAAAATTCTATGAATCTAACTATTGGATGGCTTTATCCGAGGCTAATGAATGTCTACGGAGATATCGGAAACGTTATTGTTCTAAAGAGACGAACAGAACAAAGGGGGATCAAAACCATTGTTATCAATTTGGACGTTGGTTTCAGTACGGATGAACTCAATAGATGCGACTTATTATTTATGGGAGGAGCGCAGGACAGGCAACAAACAATTGTAAGCTCCGATCTTAGAAAAAAAGCAAAAAAATTAAAAGAGAAAATAGAAAGTGGAACACCGGGACTTTACGTTTGCGGAGCTTTCCAGTTTTTGGGGAAATATTATAAAGAGGCAGACGGAACAATAGTTAAAGGGCTTGGAATTTTTGATCTTTATACGGAAAACCCGGGAGAAAGTTTCCCAAGGCTTATCGGGAATGTGGCCATTGAGTCAGAACTCGGCACTTTAATCGGTTTTGAAAACCACGGCGGCCGAACTTATCTTGAAAAAGACATAAAGCCTTTGGGGAAAGTTATAAAAGGATTTGGAAATAACGGGAAAGATAAAACAGAAGGCGCAATTTACAAAAATAGTTTTGGAACTTATTTTCACGGACCGATTTTGCCAAAAAATCCAAAACTTGCGGATCACCTAATTAAAATTTCGCTTGAAAAAAAATACGGCTCCCCTATTAAACTCTCCCCTATCGAAAACATGATCGAGGAAAAAGCTCGCAAAACAATTGCTATGAGATTAGGACTCATGTAAAATTGAAGTTGATGAAGATCAACGTTCCTCATGTTGCTAAATTGGCTGGCCTAACCCTCTCCGATAAAGAAATCAAGACCTTCGAGAAACAGCTTGGTTCGGTTCTCGACTATATCGACAAATTAAAAGAAGTTAATACCGAAAAAATAGAAGAGACAAGCCAGGTTACTAATCTTGAAAATGTAACGCGCGAAGATACATTAGACGAGTCGAGAACATTAACTCAAGAAGAAGCCATTTCCAATACCAAATCTCAGGAGAATGGACTATTTAAAGTGAAAGGAATTTTGAATGAGGAATGAAAAAAACCGTAATCTATTTAGTTCGCCACGGCGAAACGGAGTGGAATTTAAAAAATCTAATTCAGGGGCAAGCTGACTCGCCTTTGACAAAACTTGGGATTAAACAAGCAGAAGAAGTAGCGAAAGATTTGAAAAAAGTAAAATTCGATTATGTTTATGCTTCGGATTCGTTAAGAGCTAAAAGAACCGCGAATATTATTGCAGCGGAACACAAGCTGCACGTCGAAACTAGTAAACTACTTCGTGAAAGATATTTTGGAAAGCTGGAAGGACAGCCAAGCAAAGCCTTAGACATGTTCAGAGAAATGTATAAAAAGATGACTGATGATGAAATATTTAAATACAGGGCAACCCCCGATTCCGAAACAGACGAGGAGATAACAACTAGATTAATAACATTCTTAAGAGAACTAGCAATATCCCATCCCGGAAAAAACGTTCTCGTAGTCAGCCACGGCGCTATTATGAGAGCTTTTCTTGTAAAACTTGGCTATGCTACCTACGAATCTCTTGGGTGGATAAGTAATGGTGCTTTCGTTAAGCTAGAAACAGATGGAACGGACTTTGTTATAAAAACAGTGAAAGGAGTGGACGATAAGTGGCAGGGTTAACGATAAAAACGGCTCAAGTTAAACTTACTAAGAAAGAGGTTTCTTCGGAGGAATTAGTAAAGCTTTGCTTAAACGAAATTGAAAAAAAAGATAACCTAAATGCTTTTATAACGGTTAACAAAGAAGGCGCACTAAGACAAGCTAAGTTTGCGGATCAAAAAATAAAAGATGGAATAAATTTGCCGCTTCTGGGAATTCCTGTTGCTATAAAGGATTTGTTTTTGACTAAGGGTTTAAAAACGACAGCAGGATCCAAAGTCCTTGAGAACTATATTCCACAATACGATGCGACTGTAGTAAAGAAACTGTATGAAGCCGGGGCAATTATCGTTGGCAAAACAAACTGCGATGCTTGGGCTCACGGATCCTCGGGAGAAAATTCCGATTTTGGCCCAACAAAAAATCCCTTTAACCCCGATCTGGTACCCGGCGGGTCAAGTAGCGGTTCCGCTGTGTCGGTTGCCGCTGATATGGCACTTATGGCAACGGGAACCGATACAGGAGGCTCTATAAGACTACCGGCAAGCTTCTGCAATGTAGTAGGACTCAAGCCAACCTACGGAAGGGTTTCAAGATACGGAGTTATTGCAATGTCTTCCTCTCAAGATTCAATCGGCCATTTCACTAAAACCGTAGAAGATTCTGCGATTGTTTTGGGTGTAACTGCCGGACAAGATAAATTTAACGCTACAACTCCATCAACTCCCGTTCAAAACTACACGAAAGCAATAAACGACGTCAAAAAGGTAAAAATTGGAATTCCCAAGGAATATTTTGTAAAGGGATTGGACCCAAAAATTAAGGACGCGGTAAATAAAGCAATTAAATTCTATGAGAAAGAGGGATTCGGAATCGAAGAAATTTCTCTACCAAATACAGAATATGCAATCGCTTGCTACTACATTCTTCAACCCTCAGAGGTATCCTCAAATCTCGCAAGATACGATGGGATTCGATATGGCAATTCTAGAGAAACTTTTGGCGACGAAGCAAAAAGGAGAATAATGCTTGGAACATTTACTTTATCCTCCGGCTATTACGATGCTTATTATAAAAAAGCGATGAAAGTAAGGACATTGATTAAGAAAGACTTTGAAGATGCATTCAAAAAAGTCGACGCAATCATTTCTCCTGTATCCTCTACGATGCCCTGGAATTTAGGAGAAAAAACAGACGATCCATTGGCGATGTATTTATCTGACGCATTAACTGTCCCTGCAAACATCGCCGGAATCCCGGGAATCTCTGTTCCAATAGAGATGATCGACGGACTTCCTGTTGGCATGCAGATTCTTGGACCTCACTTTTCGGAAGAATTATTATTTCAGTTAGGACATTTTTATGAACGAAATAGGTAAACCCGTAATCGGACTCGAAGTCCACGTTGAATTAAAAACAAAATCTAAAATGTTTTGCGGGTGTCCTGCAGATCATTTTGCAAAAAAACCAAATACCCAAACTTGTCCGGTTTGCCTAGGATTACCTGGGGCGCTGCCCGTTCCAAACCAACAAGCGATTGAATGGTGTGTAATGCTGGGTAAGGCATTAAATTGTGAAACCCTTCTATTCTCGAAGTTTGATCGCAAGAATTATTTTTATCCGGACTTGCCAAAAGGCTATCAGATTTCACAATACGACCAGCCATTCTGCCAAAAAGGCTGGATCGAAGTAAACGGCAAGAAAATCGGGATAACTAGAGTGCATATGGAAGAAGATACCGGGAAATTAATTCATGAAGGAGGTTCAACACTTGTCGACTTCAACAGATCCGGTGTTCCTTTGGTAGAAATAGTCACGGACCCGGATTTTGACAATGCAAAAGACGTAAAAGCATACCTCCAAAAACTTCAGCAAATAGTCCGTTATCTTGAAATTTCGGACGGGGATTTGGAAAAAGGACAAATGAGACTAGAACCAAATATTTCAATAACCGGGACTAAGAAACCGTACAAAGTTGAAGTGAAAAACATAAATTCATTCAGTTTTGTTGATAAAGCGATTAACTACGAGTTAAAAAGACAGCAAGAAATAATTGAAAAGGGTGAAACGCCTGTTCAAGAAACGAGAGGATGGGAGGAAACAGCAGGAATTACCAAAACTCAAAGAATAAAAGAAGAAGCTCAAGACTATAGATACTTCCCGGAACCGGACATTCCACCAATCAGGTGGACAAATGAACAACTCAGGAAAATTGAATCTCAAATTCCAGAACTCCCGGATGCTAAGCTCATTCGCTTCAAAAAGGAATACCAACTCATGGAATACGATGCTGAGATTTTAACCCGAGATACATTAATGGCGAATTATTTTGAAGAAACGGTAAAAGTAGGCGTAAAAGAAAACATTTCCCCAAAACAAATTGCGAATTATATTATCAACAGAAAAGTTAACATTACCGAAGTTCTTCCGGCGAAAGTAATTGGAAATATTCTTCAAACTAAAAACATTGTTCAAATAGACGAAAAGGAGTTAAGCAAAGTAATTGAGGAAATCCTTAAATCAAACGAAAAAGCCGTTTCAGACTTTAGAAAAGGCAAGGAAAACGCTATAATGTTCTTGGTAGGACAAGTGATGCGTCAGTTTAAACAAAAAGTTGATGCATCCGTAATTAAGGCGAGCTTGCTCGCGAAACTAGAAAAATGGCAGACGAAGTAAAAGAAACTCCTCAGAAATCATTTAAACAATTAAGGCAGGATTATAAAGCTGTCAGACCAAAAGCAAAACAAACGGCTCTTCAATTGTCTCAAATACCGGGATCGAAAACTGAAAATAATTGGAAAACTCGAAAAGCTATGGCTCAGGGAATGATGGCGGTAAACGAGGACGTGAATAGGGTCCACGAAGAACTAAAAAAAACCATAGAAGCTCACGAAATAGAATTAAAAAAGGCCCAAGAGGAAGGACGAACGGATTCTTTAACAGGGCTATTAAATAGACGAGGATTTAAAGAGAGGTTAAAAGCTGAAATTGAAAGATCGATGAGGAATGGACAAATTTTAGGCTTGGTAGCTTTAGATTTAGATAATTTTAAGTTAGTTAATGATAACCATGGCCACCCAATTGGGGATAAAGTTATAAAAGCCGTTGCAGAAATAATAAATAATCATGCCGCTGGGAAAGAAAGCGTAACAAGAGAAATTGATATTGCCGCTAGAACAGGCGAAAAAGGAGATGAATTTTACGTAATCCTACCTGATATAAAAGACGGACTAGAATTAGCGGCAGGAAGAATAAGAATTGCAATCCAGAATAAATTAAAAAATATGGTACCAGAAATCCAAGATATCCCAGTTACTTCGTCCCTTGGAGCTACAACGTTTTTTATGAATCCAGATAACAGTCCAAAAACAGAACATATGGAGGCGTTAGAGAAAATTTCAGAAGATTTGATTAATCAAGCAGATGACGCTTTGATTATCTCAAAAAATTTGGGAAAAAATAAGTTAAGCATATTTGACCCAAGTATAAATATGCCACAAGGAAAATAGGGCAGGATATGGCTGATTTCGTACATCTTCACAATCACAGCGAGTATTCTTTGTTGGATGGATTGTCCAAAATTCCTTTGATGGTTAAAAGGGCAAAAGAACTAGGGATGAAGGCAATAGCTATCACAGACCATGGAAA
>DASRFS010000026.1:0-49203 GCA_035651435.1 Patescibacteria group bacterium
AACGATTATTAAAGACTTAGTTGCTGGTAAAAGAACGCTTGATGCACAAGAAAAAGCCGACATGGCTACATTTTTGTCAGCTTTATATTTAAGAGTACCCGATTCATTGAGAAAAACCGAGGAAATGAGTACAAAAATGACAAAAGAAGTTATGAGTAAGATAGTTAGGTTTGATAAGCATTTTCAAAAGACAATGGATGAAATTGAAAAGAAGCATGGAACAAAAATAAGCCAAAAGGAAAGAGAAGATATACAGGATACATTCGCAAATAAAAAATACGACTTACGTTTTCCAAAAGGACACATGCTGGGAGTGATGATGAAAATGTTTCAGGAGTTTTACTTCATTATGGCTCAAATGGAATGGGTCATACTTGAAGCCCCTAAAAATAAAGCGTTTGTTGGTTCTGACCATCCTGCGCTTACTTTTAATGTAAGACCAGAGGGATTTTGGGGCAGTGGAATAGGCATCTTAGCTCCGAATTGCGAAACAACGGCAATTCTTACACCAAAGCTGTGTATCTTTATGTCCCAAAAACACAATCCTGACTCGGTTGAATTTGCCAAAGCTAACCCGGGTCTAGTTGATAACATCAACTTTCGTACTGCTGTGTGTTCATCACGCTTTCTTATTTCTCATAATCAAGCTCTACTTAAAAAATGGGTTAAGAGAACACAACTAGATAAAAGAGGTCTTTATAGTGCGGTGGATGTAAGCTGATAGAGGCCGCTTTATTGAGAAGTTAAATAACTATTTTAATTTGCATAAGCGAATAAATGTTCACTATAATAAGTTCCGACATAGTCAACTAGAGCCAGCCAGTACGGACTATAAACCCTAAAGCTAATATCGGAAACTTTTAATATTTCCCCATTCGAGCTATAATAAAATATGATAATTACAAAATCGGAACCTTTTACAAAAGAAGAAATTAAAAGATTGAGAGAACTGTTTGATGTTTATATTAAAACAGTCATAGATATTAAAAAGAAAATCTGCTCAGCAGGAGCAGATAGGCATTTTGAATCAGAGAAGATTTTGTTAGAAGATGGTTCAAAACAATCTAACCTTTGGGGCGGAGGAATCGATATTGAAGCAAAAATTATAGACTGTAATTCATTCATTAACGTTAGGCCAATAGATAAAAATACAAGTAACGAGATTCAAGATCCGCAGTTAAGAAAACGATTTGAAGAATTATCTAGACATTTTTTTAAGGAAATTTATGAATAATAAACAAATTTTAGGAGCACTTGCATTGGATTTAAAAAGAGCAGCTATTGGATATTTTAGAGGTTCGACTACTATGTCTGAAATATTTTTCGAGGAAGCAATAAAAAGAAGGAAAGAATTAGAAAATTCAAGCTTAAAACCATATTTAATTAAATTGTTAAAAAATATGGAAAACCTTAAGAAAGAAAAAAATGACAGAGCAGCAGAAGATGCATTGCTTTATAGCACTATTTTCCAAAATGCATCTGTCTCTCAGTTATAAAGACTAACCGGTCCTAGACCGGAATGCTCAGCCGATTTTGGTAGATATTTAGGCCCATTTTTGGTATAATACGTTATTAGCCCGCAGGTTGTATACGAATACATCTGCTTCATTTGATTTAGTTTTTAAACAGATAAAAGATACCTCAATTTTCTACACTGTATCTTCTTAACACCTAAAACAACTTCACTTTGAGCAGAGATATTTATGTACAACTACTACAGAGGAAACCATAAAAACCGTGGAAACGGCTTTTCTTCCCATGGATCAAGACCCCGTTTTCGAGGCAATTTTAGGAGAAATGAAAAGAAATTAGATTCTAACCTATTTATTAGGAAAGGGAACGGAGAAAATGTTGAAGCTCCTTTTGTCCCTCAAGTAAAGTTTGAAGACTACAATATTGCCGAAAAAATAAAGCGCAACATCTTAGATCATGGTTACACACTCCCAACCGAAATACAGGATAAAGCGATCCCTCAAATCCTCGAAGGCCGAGATGTTATTGGAATAGCAAATACTGGTACCGGTAAAACCGCAGCCTTTTTAATCACACTTATTAATAAGTCCTTTCTGGACAGGAATCAAAGAACCTTGATCGTTGTCCCAACACGCGAACTCGCAGTGCAAATCGGAGACGAATTCCGCTTGTTCGCTAAAGGAACGGATCTAGAAATAGTTACGGCAATTGGAGGAGCTAACATAAGGCGCCAAACTTACGAGTTAAGGCACAGGCCACATTTTGTAATTGGAACTCCGGGAAGATTAAAAGACCTTATCGAACGAAGAGAATTAAATTTGTCTATTTTTCAAAATGTAGTTTTGGACGAAGTTGACAGAATGGTTGATATAGGATTTATAAAAGACATTAAGGAAATAGTTTCTCTTCTCCCTAGAATTCGTCAATCTTTATTCTTTTCTGCAACTGTTGGAAGAGAAACACAGGAAATCCTAAGAAGTTTTGTTACAAATCCTGTAACCGTTTCCGTAAAGCAACAGGACACAGCGGAAAATATAGACCAAGATATAATCCGTGTAACAAAGAATTCAAAAATGGAAGTTTTAGATAGATTACTCAGACAACCCGGATTTGATAAAGTTTTGGTTTTCGGAAGAACAAAATGGAGTATGGAAAAACTTTCACGAAATTTAATACAACGGGGGGTAAAGGCCGCGGCAATCCACGGAAACAAATCACAAAATCAAAGACAAAGGGCTCTTGATGAATTTAAAGATAATAAAATACAAGTATTAATTGCAACCGATGTTGCCTCAAGGGGACTTGATATACAAGACGTAACTCATGTAATAAATTACGACGCACCAACATCCTACGACGACTACATCCATAGAATCGGAAGAACCGGACGTGCGGGGAAAAAGGGCTTTGCGCTAACTTTTGTAGAATAAATCTCCATGGTATAATCAACCTGAGATTATGGCATTACACGAAGGAAAACCACAGACATTGGAAGTTCGTCAACCCATTCGGTGGGAACAGACTTCTGCAAAATCTTTTGAAGATATCTCAAGATATATTGAGCTTCCAAAAGACGTAAGTGGACTTAGCTTTCTCGACATTGGTGCGGGAGGATCAGATTTTACTGCAACACTTCTTGAAAGAGGCGCTAATGCCTTTGCGATTGATCCTTTATACAAAAGCAGATCCGATTTAAAAGGGAAAATGAAAAATTTCTTTGAACTTTCACGCAAAAGAAAACTTAACTTTCTTCCTAGACAGGAAAGGGCATTTGAAAGATTTTATGAGTCTATAAAGACTAATCCTGACCATTATAAAGCCGCTCAAGCCGAAAACCTACCTTTCCCGGATAATTATTTTGACTACGTTATTTCAATAACTGCTATAACGCAATATTTAGATTCTAATAAAGATACTCTTTTTGCTGCGGTAAAAGAGGCTATAAGAGTAACCAAACCGCATGGATTAATCCAGATATTTCCATTCCAAGACGAGTATATCTCTGCCGTTTCTCCAATTTCTCCATATAGAGAAGCGTATGATACGCTTTATGAAGTTAGACAGAAAAACCAACGGGCCCTTTTAAAGGTTTTGGAAGATAACCAGGCGGTAACTATAAACGTCAGTCCAACATATGAAGGAAGTAAGCTGGAGATATTAAAAGCAGCGGCTTAAACAATTCCCTGGGAGCGTTTTCTTTTTTCCTCAACCATATCCAAAATCTTTTTTCTTATCCTGATATTTTTAGGAGTTACCTCTACTAATTCGTCGTCTGCTATAAACTCAAGCGCATTTTCCAAACTCATTACTTTTGGGGTATTAAAATGCTCCATTCCGCCTTCTCCTTTGGATCTCATATTGCTCAGTTGTTTTTCTTTACAAACATTAACCGCCATATCATCCGATCTGGAGTTTTGTCCGATAACTTGGCCTTTATATACATGCACCGCAGGCCCGACAAACAATTGTCCTCTGTCCTGCGCGTTAATAAGTCCGTATAAAGAAGTAACACCGGTTTCGTGAACCGTCAAAGACCCTTGTTCTCTTTCGTGGAAATATCCATTATCTTTATCGTACTTTTCAAAAGAAGTATTAATAATTCCAAGACCTCTTGTATCCGTTACGAATTCGCTCCTATATCCAAAAAGCCCCCGTGTTGAAATTATAAATTCCATATAAGTTATTCCGTTTTCGGATTTCATATCCTGTAACTCTCCGCGTCTTCCCCCGAGCTTTTGCATTACGGTTCCGCTGAATTCATCTGGAGTTTCAATAAAAACCCGCTCATATGGAACTAACCTTTCTCCGTCTATAACTTTGTCTATAACCTGAGGTCTACCAACCTGGAATTCGTAACCCTCTCTTCTCATTCTCTCGATAAGAATTGCCAAATGAAGTTCTCCTCTTCCCGAAACCGTCCATCCGCCTTTTGGATTATCCTCGACTCTTAAAGCCATGTCTGTTTCAAGTTCCTTATGCAACCTCTCTCTAATTTGCCTTGATGTTTTGTATTCTCCTTCTTTGCCTGCAAACGGCGAGTCGTTAACCATAAAAGTGACGCGGATTGTTGGCTCTTCCACATCCAAAAGCGGCAACGCCACCGGATTCTCTACATCCGCAATCGTTTCTCCGATTGCAGGAACTTGAATTCCGGCTATTGCAACAATATCCCCGCTTGATGCTTCTTCAACTTCCACCTTTTCCAGTCCAACAAATGTAACAAGAGAAGTAATCTTGCTTCTTATAAATTGATTCTCTCTTGTAATTTGGATAACGTCCTGGCCGTTTTGGATTTTTCCGTTGTAAATTCTTCCGGTTGCGATTCTGCCTTTATGAAGATCGCTGCCAAGACTTGTTATTAAAAACTGCAGTGGTTTTTTTTCGTCTCCCGATGGAGGAGGAACTTCTTTTAGGATTGTTTCAAAAACCGGAGAGATATCTTTCATTGCGCTTAAATCAGGGGTCAAGCCTGCCTTACCAAGCTTTGCGGATGCAAAAATCGTTGGAAAAGTTGCAACTTCATCGCTTGCTCCCAAGTCTAAAAACAGATCGAGAGTTTTATCCAAAACATAATGAACTCTCGCATCGGACTTATCGATTTTATTAACAACAACAATTATTTTGTGCCCCATCTTTAGTGCCTTCTTTAAAACAAATCTTGTTTGGGGCATCGGACCTTCCTTTGCATCCACCAAAAGCAGGCATCCGTCTGCCATCTTTAAAACTCTTTCTACTTCTCCACCAAAATCGGCATGTCCCGGGGTATCGATTATGTTAATTTTTGTGTCTTTCCAAACAACAGAGGCGTTCTTGGAGAAAATTGTGATTCCCCTCTCTTGTTCCAGCTCGTTACTATCCATAATAAGAGAGTCGGAAACACTTTTATTTAGCTTGGTTTGCGATTGCTTTAAAAGCGCGTCGACTAAAGTCGTCTTTCCATGGTCAACGTGAGCGATAATTGCAATATTTCGAATATTTAACATAGTTCCTGATTAGAATATAAAAAAACCGCCATTTGCGGTGTTCGTATTATAGCACGATTTGTGCTCAATTGAGGAGTTAAAATCTTAAGTGTGGAATTCGGAAATTATCCCCTTTATTTCCTTTGCTCGAAAGAATAATTGCTAAAATTCCAAGCGAAAAAAATTGAATAATTCCGGACTGAAACATCTTATATGTTTGGGTGTAGGAATTCGGAATCAGAAGCAACATGAATCCCTGTCCAAACACAGAGAAAGTCAAAGCAACAATAAGTGAAATTGGCAAAAAGTATCTTCTCATGGCAAAGCATTTATACAAGCTGAAACAAAGCGGTTGGTAAAAATTTAGTAAAGCAAACGAAAGAGTTTAGGAGAGTCTCTTAAGAGTTTCTTCTTTTCCCAAGATTTCCAAAGATTGAGGCAGCGGAAGCCCGGACTCGGATCCCGTAAAGATTTTGTAAAATAATTTCATTCTCACTCCCTCTTTTTCAAGAACATTTTTAAATGCAAAAAGAATATCCTCAGCTTTCCAGATTTTAAGATTTTTAAGCTCGAGATGTAGAACTTTTACAACTTTTTTTTCTTTGTCCGAAAATTTTACATCCGGTTTTTCAGAGAAAAATCCGGTGAGTTTTTCAAAATCTCTAAGCGTTGTCATTCTCGATTGCGCAAGAGAAACCAAATCCTCCTTTTTTGAATCTAATCGCTTTGCCAATTCCGAAACCGGGAGTTTTCTAATCCATTCTCCATTCATCCACGCGAGTTTCCCAATATCAAAAACCGGGTTTGCGACGTTTATATCTTCCAGTTTGAATTTCTTAACCATCTCACCCATCGCCATAATCTCTTCGTCTCCTCCCGGATTCCAGCCCAAAAGAGCCGTGTAATTATTGACTGCTTCGGCTAGATATCCTTCGTCTCTATAATCCAGCGCAGATTTCGCACCATGCCTTTTAGAAAGTTTTGTATGGTCGTTCCCTAAAATAACGGGGAGATGGCAAAAAACTGGGACATCCCAACCAAAAAGTTCATAAAGATAAAGATGCTTGGGAGTTGATGATATCCATTCTTCTCCTCGCATAACGTGGGATATTTCCATAAGATGATCGTCCACGACATTTGCCAAATGGTAGGTTGGGAATCCATCGGACTTCAGAATAACAAAATCCTCGACATCTTTTCCTTTAAAAGAAATCCTTTTGTTCCCCACCGCGTCCGTCCAAGAAAATTCTCTTTCTTCCGGCAAGTGAATATAAACCGCACCGTCTTTTTCGTAGGCTTTTTTTGTTTTAATGAGTTCGTTAACGTGCTTTTTATAAATTTCGATCCTTTCGGATTGTTTGAATTTTTTATCGGGCACTAGATCAAGCCATTTTAGGATTTCGTCAATTGCTTCCTCTGAACCCTTTACCAATCTTTTTTGATCCGTATCTTCAATCCTTAAGAAAAACTCACCTTTGTTTGCCTTTGCCAGAAGAAAGGAAAAAAGCGCTGTTCTGGTGCTTCCAATATGAGGGATTCCTGTTGGGCTTGGGGCAAATCTTGTGCGAACCATCATTTGCATTGTACTCTACCCTCAAACTATACTCAATATATGCCTACCTTAAGTCAGCTTACCGGAGAAACACGAACAATTTTTAAAATATCTGGAATTATTTTAGGAGTTATTTTTATAGTCTTTATCGCTGTGACCATAAAAAACATTCTTTTTCCTCCGCCCCCTCCCCCTCCTACGGTAACTTTTGGAAAAATCCAAGTAAGCTTACCAACTTCTTCAAAAGTTTTCGATTATAAGATCGATACTGTAACAAATTCTCTTCCAAAAATAGTTTCTCAGGAAAAGGTTTATAAAATAGAGGATCAAAAAGCCGATCTTCTGGCGCTAAGCCGTGCTACCGATAGAGTTAGACAGGTAGGGTTTACCGACAAGGGAATAAAAATTTCTGAAAACGTTTATCAATGGCTGGATTCTTCAACCGGACGAACCCTTACTATGAACATTATGGACAATAACTTCAATATGATTTCAAATTTCATTCAAGGACAAAATACGCCGCAGTTTGTGGGGAATGCCAACACTGCAATTTCCGCTGCAAAAGATTTTTTAACCAGAATGGGTCTTTATAAACCAGACTTTGATGATTCAAAAACACAGGTTGCGCTTTTCTCCGTAAATAATTTTGCTCTAGCCCCTGCCAGCAGTATCTCGAACACACAAGTTATAAAAGTTTCTTTTTTTCAGAAAGACATAAATGGAACTCCTGTTTTTTATCCCCAGACCGTCACGTCCCCTGTAAACCTTCTTATCGGAACCGTAAGGGGAGAAAATCAAGTTGTCGAGGCAAACTTTTTCTTCCAAAAACCCTCCGCAACAAGCTCAACCTATCCGTTAAAAACAACTCAAGAAGCTTTTGATGATCTCAAAAGTGGGAATGCGTATATCACGTCCTACGCCGGGCAAAATCAAACTGTTTCGATTAGAAGAGTTTATTTGGGGTACTTTATCTCGGAAAAGAAACAGGACTTCTTATTCCCAATCGTGGTTTTTGAAGGAAACGATTCTTTCCAGGCTTTTGTATCCGCAGTTAAGGATGAATGGGTAAATAAGTAATGTTTCCCGAAACCATAGTGAGAAGTTTTTCCGTGTCCAAGAACCTATCCTCACTACCCATTACTACAATAATTAAAGTGTGACCTTTTTCAATTTTTGACGTAACCAAAACTTGCCCTGCGCCTTCGGTGTACCCTGTTTTTATTCCGTCTACTCCATCGACTCCTAAAAGTTTATTCAGATTTTTTACGCTATAAGTATTTCCGCTTAAATCAGCGACAACTTTTTCCTTGGTTGAAACAATTTTAGCAAAGACCTCATTTTGGATCGCAACCGATGCAAGCCTTGCCAAATCTAAAGGTGTGGTGTAATCCCCTTCGTCCTCAAGCCCAGCCGGATCTTGGAAATGAGTATTATATAAATTATATTTCAAAGCGTTCCGGTTCATTGCTTTTACAAATTCATTCGGATCCTGGGAGTAATTCTGCGCAATTGTCTGAGCAATGTCATTTGCCGACGGAAGTAAAAGCCCGTATAAGAGATTTTCGAATGTCATTTGCTGGCCGCTTTTGAGGCCCAAGATTACTCCCTCCGTAGTCGCATCCTTTACTGTAAGCACTTCATCTAATTTAAAGTGGTCCAACGCGGTTAAGGCTGTCATTATCTTGGTTGTCGAAGCAGTAGAAAACCTTAAGTCCGGATTTTTCGAATAGAGAATGACTTTTGAATCGGCGTCTATAACTATCGCCCCTTTTGCGGAAATCTGAGGAAAATAAGTGGTTTGTAAGATTGGATAATTGGTAATATTATCCGCGGAATCACTAAGAACTTTAACTTCTTTGAAGTCAGCCCTAGCTTTATAATCCACTCCCAGAAGGAGTGTGCAAAGAAGAATTAAACCTATGTAGAATTTACCTCTGATTTGAAAGTCTTTCATCTACCCTTTCCATATCCCGTGGATAAAGGCTTGCTTCCCTGACGTTTCCAAGCCCCATAAGCTTCATGGTTATTCTTTCCAGTCCAAAAGAAAATCCGCCTTCGGGAGGCATTCCGTAGGCAAAAGCCATACGATACATTCCGAAGTTTTTTGGATTAAGTCCCCTGTCTTTCATCATTTGAACCAACTGGGAATGGTCATTAATCCTCTGCGAACCGCTTGCTATCTCCAAGCCTCTAAATAAAACATCGTAACTTAGCGAAAAATCGGGATTTTTAGGGTCAGGCATAGTGTAAAAAGCTCTTTTTCTGGTTGGAAAATGGTGGACTATCAAAAGGTCGCTCTTATGCTCTTTTTTTGCCCACTCCCAAAGATCAATTTCGTCTTGGGGCGATAGATCGGGCGAGCTTTCCTTTTTGAGTAATTTGAAAGCTTCCTCAAGACTAATTCTGGGTACTTTGACTGGAATTAGGGGTTTATTTGGCAGTTTGACTTTACCTGAAGTTTTTTTGAGCATCTCAACCGAAACAGCCTCGAGAAGATTAAGGAGTTCGTCGAACTCAACGAAGCCGAATTCGCAATCCATTTGGGTATTTTCCGAAAGATGCCTTGTGGTAACCGAAGGCTCCGCCCTATAGGCTTTGGATATGGTGTAGACCCGCTCAAAGACCGGTACCATCATTTGCTTATATAGCTGGGGTGACTGGGTAAGAAAGGCCTTGTGGCCGTAATAATCGAGCTTAAATACCTCTGCACCGCCTTCCGAGGCTCCGGAGGCTATAGCAGGCACAAAAATCTCTGTACAGTCAAGCTCGCGGCTTGCTTCTCTAAATGAGTCGACAACAGCTTCCTGCACCTTAAAAATCGAGGCTACGGAAGGATGTCTAAGAGTAAGAGAACGATGATCCAAAAGCGTGGGAAGCTCTAAGCCTAACTCCTCACCCCCCATATCAAAAGGTAGAGTTTCCGCTTTTGATAGTACTTTTAGGCTTTTAGCCTCAAGCTCGACTTCTCCCGAAGCTAGGTCTTTATTAATGGTTCCCTCGGGCCTCTTTTTAACTTCACCCTCGATCTCCACCGCGTCTTCCGGCCTAAGAGTACCAGCTACTCCGTAGGCTACTTCCGAGGCTTTTGGACTCACTACAACCTGCAAAAGACCCGATCTGTCTCTGATATCTAGGAAAATTAGCTTCCCGTGATCGCGTCGCAAGCGTACCCAGCCTTGAATGAGCGCTTGTGAACCCACGAGCTTGGGGGTTTCCGAGGCTAAAGTTCTTTTCATCTGAAGTTGATTAAAGCACAGTTTTAAGCTATTGACAAGCCAGAATTCCGGTGGTAGCATTCGAATTAGTGAACCAGGGTTTCAAGTTTTTTATTATTTAACTTCCTTAAGGCAGGATAAATAGACTGTTAGGTTAAGGAAGTTTTTTATTTTGAGTCCTGGCGAGAAACAAGGTACTTATTTTAGAATATGGCTTTATCAAAAGAAGCACAACCAAATTATCAAAGACTGGCTGACATGGCTGTCGCTAATCATGCGGCTGAACTTAGCATGCCCATCTCCCATGTTGGTGAGCATATAGAAGCCGCTCATATCGATATCGCAGGTGGAGAGGATCCATGGGAAACTAATTATCTGGGGGCCTCCTATGTTCAAAGGTTGACTCCAGAACCTGCACATAGAAGGGCAGCAAGAAAACCCGGGGAATTTAGTCAGTCATTCGAACCAAAACATACTGTGACGCCTTTTAAAAGCGCTGAGGAAATAGAGAAGGCAAAGAATAAATTGAAGATAATCTGGAGGGCTCAAGGTGTAGGCAAATCCGACAGAGAAAAACAATTGAAAAGGTTTGAACTATGTTGCGGCGAGGGCACAATAGGAAGAGAAGTTTTAGATACAATCAAAGCTGTGGAGTCTGCTCTTAAACCACGACCTTTTGGAAGCCAAGCTACTGGAGAAGATTAGCTCTTAATATCTTTTAGCTTCAATTGCAGCCTTTTATTCCCATTCCACGAATCCGCGGATAAATTGTAAGCAACCGAGACTTTAGTTCCGATTTTAAGCTCAGACGACTTATTGCCCATATTGAACCCGATTGCATCGAAAAGTACATCATTTGAACGTAATTTGAATTTGAGGTGTTTTTCTCCTTGTCCGACCGCTTTCACGTCTTCTATTACCAAACCTTTACTGGTGAATACCGGGTTGGGATTTCCCATTCCAAAAGGCTCGAGGGCAACGAGCTTAGAATAAAGATCAAAACTTAGGAGATCCGAAGGTAATTCGCAGTCTATTTTTAGAGTTTGTGTTAAAAGTTTTTTAGTAACTTCCTTGAGGGCTATTTCCTGAAGTTTTTTCTCAACGAGTTCAATTTTTGTAGTTTCGACCGTAAAACCTGCGGCCATTGGATGACCTCCGGCATCAACCAAAAGGTCAGAAGCCTTACGAATGAATTCAATTATATTGAATCCCATAATTGATCTTGCCGACGCTTTGCTATAGATGTCCCCTTTTGAAACCACAATTGAAGGAAGATAATACTGCTCAACCAGTTTACCCGCCACAAGCCCGATTACTCCCTGCTGATAAGTTTCGTGACTAATGAAAAGCAGCTTTCCAAGTTCCGTCTGAGATTTAACTTGCCTAATCGCGTGGAAAACGGCTTGCTCGGTTAGATTCTGGCGCTCCAGATTTGTTGAACCCAGTTTTCTTGCCAATTCATGCGCGCGGCCTCTATTTGTAGTACATAAAAGGCGAAGGCTGTCCATAGCCGACTCTAGTCTTCCCATCGCGTTAAGCCTAGGAGCTATGATGTGCCCGACTTCATAGACTCCGATTTCTTTTTGGACAAGTCTGCATTCACGGAATAACTCGACAAGGCCAATTCTTTTCGATTCCCGCAAATTTAATAAACCCAGCTTAGTGATTATCCTGGATGGTCCAACGAGAGGAACCAAGTCGGCAATTGATGCCAGGGCCGTAAGACTTAAATGGTCCTCTATGACCGAAAACTCGCGTACCAACATCCAGCCGACTGCCGCGCCGCAAAGCTTGGTTGTATGAATAATCGAATAAGCCTTGGGTAATTCACTACCGGGGGCATGATGGTCGGTTATTATTACATCTATTCCCTTTTGACTTGCGAAATCTACCGCAGGCTTTGCCACAATACCGTTATCAACTGTAATAATTAATTTAGTTTCGGGGAGTTTTACCAAAAGATTTTCAATTCCTTTTATGGAGAGTCCATAACCCTCGTCGATTCTATTCGGAATATAGGGAAGAATTTTTGCGCCTCCCTTACTTAAGCTTTCCCATATAATGGCCGAGCCGCAAATTCCATCAACATCGTAATCACCAAAAACTACTATCTGCTCTTTATTTTTAATAGCCTTTTTGATTCTGGTTTTTGATTTTTCGAATTCTTTAAGATCGATTCCTACGCTTTTTGGCGTTATTCTAGAAAGATCGGGGCTTAAGAATTCTTCGATATCTTTTGCTTTAATCTCCCGATTTTTGAGGAGAGTTTTAATTACATCATCTGCGCTGGAATTTTGAGGGAGTTTTCCGAGGACTAACCATTTTTTCATAGGAGCACTTGTTCTGATATACTAACACCAGATTGTAAGGAACGCAACAAATGAAGTTTGATATCCCTGCCGAAGTTTTAGAAGTCTATAAAAAATTCAAAGAAAATAGGTTTGAAATATATCTCGTAGGAGGATGCGTTCGGGGACTCCTGGGAAAACATAAAGTTTTGGATTGGGACTTTACCACGGATGCAACTCCTGCGCAAATGTTAAAACTTTTTCCAAAAGCTTTTTATGACAATAAATTCGGAACTGTGGGGATTCCGGTTGCGGAATCAAAAGTCGTCGAAGTTACTACGTACAGGACTGAAGAGGGTTATAAGAATAGGAGGCATCCAGATAAGATTTCCTGGGGGCAAACGATCGAAGAAGATTTATCAAGAAGGGATTTTACAATAAATGCGATGGCCATGGATCTGGATACCGATGAGATAATCGATCCATATCATGGACAGGAAGACCTTGATAAAAAAATTATAAAAGCAGTTGGAGATCCTTCGATGCGGTTTGAAGAAGATGCCCTAAGACTTCTTAGAGCGGTAAGAATCGCGACCCAATTGTCTTTTAAAATTGATCCAAAGACTTGGGAAGGACTACAAAAAAACGCAAAATTATTATCCGAAATTTCAAAAGAAAGGGTGCGGGACGAGCTTATGAAGATACTCTCGTCCGATTTTCCTTACGAAGGGATAATCCTACTTAAAGATTCAAAATTACTTGAACAAATCGTACCTGAACTTTTGGAAGGGGTGGGAGTCGAACAGGCAAGACCCGGGAGGCACCACACGGAAGATGTTTTTACACATAATCTTTTATCTTTAAAATTTTGTCCATCAAAAGATCCGATTGTTAGGTTTGCGACCTTAATTCACGACATCGGAAAACCTAGAGTGAAGGGAAAAGACGAGGAAGGCCATGTTATCTTTTATAACCACGAAATAGAAGGAGCAAAACTTGCTTGGGAAATTTGTGAAAGATTAAAATTTTCAAAGAAAGATAAAGAACGGATTGTAAATTTAATAAGATGGCACATGTTTACGGTTGACGAAAAAATAACCGATTCTGCAATTAGAAGATTTATCCGAAGAGTCGGAGTTAAAAATGTAAAAGACATGATGGATCTTCGAGTTGGAGATAGGTTGGGCGGAGGGACACAGACCGCAGAAAGTTGGAGGCTTAAAAAATTCAAAGAAAGAGTCTCAGGAGAGCTTGCTCCCAAGCCATTTTCTATGAACGACCTTGTTGTAGATGGAAAGGATGTAATGAGAGTTTTGAATATAAAGCCCGGACCGAAGGTTGGAGAAATTCTTCAGAAATTATTCGAATATGCAGATGAAGATCTTTCGAGAAACAAAAAAGAGGAACTCGAAAAGAAGATAAAGGAGTATAATAATTGAGTCATGACTAAGGCAGATTTACAGAACGATCTAAAAAATTCAATGCTCGCAAAAGACGAGTTGAGAACATCGACATTGAGACTTTTATTGTCTGCAATTAACTATTACGAAATTCAAAAAGGCGGAGCGGGATACGAAGCTTCGGAAGATGACATTTTAGCCACAATTCAAACACAGGTTAAACAGAGAAAAGATTCAATCGAACAATTTACAACCGCGGGGAGGCAAGAATTAGTTGATAAAGAAAAAAAAGAGATGGAGATTCTACAAAGTTACCTTCCATCACAAATGAGCGAAGAGGAAATAAAGAAAAAGGTTGAAGAAGCAGTAAAACAAACAGGAGCAACTTCTATCCAAGACATGGGAAAAGTAATGGGGGCACTTGCATCTCTTCGCAACCAAGCAGACATGGGATTGGTTAGCTCAATCGTTAAATCAACGCTTACTTCGTAAATTCTGCCAGACAACAAGAAGAGGCGACGCGTTAAAGATAGAAGAATAAGTTCCGGATGTTACTCCGATAAGAAGCGCAACCACAAACCACCTAATACTTTCTCCGCCAAACAAAAGAAGCGCGACCAAAACCATAATTACTGTCAGCGAAGTATTTAACGAACGGACTAAGGTTTGATTAATCGACTCATTAACAACATTTTCAAAGTTCCCTGCCCCCATCCTTAGAAGATTTTCTCTAATCCTGTCAAAGACAACTATAGTATCGTGGACAGAAAAACCAATAATTGTTAGAAGCGCGGTAACGAAAAGTGAATCAATCTGGACTCCGAAAAAGTGCCCCAATATGGAAAAGCTTCCTACGACAACCAAAACGTCGTGAACTAGCGCGATTATTGCGCAAATTCCAAATCTCAAAGAACTGGCAGGTTTAGGAACACTCCTAAACGACCACGTGATATATATAACAATTAGAATTGATGCCAACGTCAATGCTTTAAGGGCGTTTATGGTGGTTTCTTTTCCGATAGTTGGGCCTACCGTTGCAAATTCTTCCTCCCTAACGTTTAGGTTGTTAGCTCTATTGACAATTGCTTCATTCTTTTTTTGATCTATAACTTGTGTCGAAAAGGAAACGGACTTTTCAGAAGGTTGAATGTTATAAACTTTCACTTTCTCCAAAGAGAAAATATTTTTTATTTCGGTCATTTGTTTTTGCTCGATTCTGCCATTTGAAGAAAAAGTTATCTTTGATCCTGGAACAAAATCAATCGATAAATTAAGTCCCCACAAGAATAATGTAATTAGTCCCGGCACAATAACCAAAAGTGAAAGCGCGAAATACCAATTTCTTTTTTGAATAATATTCATCGGTAGATAAACCTCAAAAGTGTTCTAGTGACGACTATTGCAGAAAACATTGACACCAAAACTCCAATTGCCAAAACTAAAGCAAAACCTTTTACCGGCCCTGTCCCAAATTCGTAAAGAACAGCGCTCGTTATAATGGATGAGATATTCGAATCCCGAATAGAAGGAAAAGCCCTTGAAAATCCAAGCTCTATTGCATTTTCTTTTCCTCGGCCTTGTCTTTCTTCTTCCTTCATTCTTTCAAAAATTAAAATATTTGCATCAACTGCCATTCCAATTGAGAGAATAAAACCTGCAATACCGGAGAGGGTTAAAGTTATTCCATAAGGGCTGGCGGACGAAAGCTTAAAAATTGATAAAACCAATAAAACGTAAAGTGTTAGGGCAAGACTTGCGATTCCTCCAAGTTTTCCATAATTAAATATCATAAATAGGACAACTATAATAAATCCAATACCTCCGGCAAAAAGGCTTTTTTGAAGAGAGATTTGGCCAAGAGATGGTCCGACTTCTCTGCTACTTAAAATAGAAAATGGAATCGGTAGTGCTCCGGCGTTTAAATAATCCGCTAATTGTTTTGTTCCTTCTTGAGTAAAATTTCCTGTTATCTGCCCGCTATCTCTAATCGAGCTTTGAACAACGGGTGCTGATATGAACTGCTGATCAAGATAAATCACCATAGGCTTTCCTATTAAACTTTGAGTAACATTTGCGAACTGGTCTTGGCTTTTATCAGCAACTCTAAAAGAGACTACCGGTTTTCCGGTGCTCGAATCAAAGGAGGGAGAAGCGTCTTTTAAATCTGCTCCAGTTAAACCTGTCGGGTTTGTGTTTTCGTACGGAATAAAAGCGGAGGTTGTCGCTTGGACAACTTCACGGAATTCTAATTTTGCTGTTCTGCCTACTAAACCTAATGCCTGATTTAGCGGAACTCCGGGAAGTTCAACAATAACTCGGTAATCTTGGGCCTTTGCAGTTTGAACCAATGGCTCCGAAACTCCGAATATATTAATTCTTCTTTCGATAACAAACTTTGCAGATTCCAAAGCATTATCTCTTTGATCAGGCGGGATATCTTTCATATCAGCCAAAAGAGTAATACTTGTTCCGCCTTCCAGATCCAGCCCTTTCTTAAATTTAAATTTGTTACTAAAAGGATTATTTAGAGGAAGTTGAATAAGAAGCGAGGAAATTGCCAAAAAAATTATCAACCAGAGCAGGTACCGAGGTCTTCTCATGAAAGCATGGATTCCTCGTCGCCAATGACCATTACCCTGGAACCGTGAAGTATCTGGAGAACGAATGGGTCGCTTTTCTTTTTTCTAAAACCGAATTCATCCTCGGTCATAACAGTATAATTAATTTCTGTGTTTAATCTTTTTTCCTCTTCGCGAACCAATAGAGAAAGTTCAGGCAGAACAACAGTCCCGACTACTAATAAATCCACTTCATCCGGCTGTTCTTTTATTCGTCTCGTAAATTTACCTGAAAACATTGCATATTTTATTTTCCCGAGTTTTACTCTGTTTTTGAGAATTGCTTCGCCTATACCTACCGATTTCGAACCAAGACGGAGAAGATCGTAGTAGAACGGATAGTTTTTGTTAAGGAAATAATAAACCCTGTTTGCCCTCGGCTCTCTTTCTAAGACTCCATTTTTCTCAAGGTACGCAAGTTCGCGCCTTACAGCATTAATCTCATCTCCGGTTCGTCTGACCAGTTCTCTTACATGGTACATTTGCCCAGGCTCTGTCAGGAAAACCCCTAAGAGTTTTACCCTCGCTTTCGAAGTAATAAGATCTGCAAACATATTATTTTATAGAGGCAACTCCATCCGTGGGCAGAATACTAAACCAAATGAGACCTCTGTCTAATTTAATCGGCGAACCATTGCTATCAAAAAGCAAAGTTCTTGAAGTTCGCTTGTCTTTTCTCCATGTCGCATTAATTTTTTTGCCATCCATAACTACAATTGCATTTCCGGTTCCTTTATCCCCGTAGAGCAGATGGACGTTGTTCTCGTATCCGTCGTTCGCATTATACTGCTGCATGAACAAAATTACCAAATTCTTCGCCGAGAGCTGTTGCTTGTTATCCAAATCTATATGCGGCTGTCCTCCGTTCACTCTCTTGTATGTATTTGAAGTTTTATCATAATTCCAATCTACAAAATAATCCGGCGTACTTGACCAGAATTCCAAATGTACTTTTTGGCCTGCCGGCCGGTCCGAAAGAGAGGCATCGTCTTTAAAACTATAAGAAACAAACCCTTGGTCCCAAGAATCTCCGTTTTTATCTACGTTTGAAAGCCCACGATTTGTTTTTGCATAATCCCAAAGTTTTTGAGTTGTGGAATACATTGTATGTTCCGTATCTGTCGGATGGCCCAACCTGTTGTAATCTCTCCAGAAGGTTGGAAATCCAATTGAAAACTGATTCATGTCGTTGTATCCTCCCCAACCATAACTATCGATTTGAGATAGAGCATCTGCCGGGCCGGGCTGGTTTGCTCCCCCCACGTGAGTATATAAAGGATTTGTTCCGTACTCCGAGATAAAATCCAAAAAGTAAGTTCGAGCAGATCTTATCGGGCCCACGGTTCCGGCATCCTGGCAATAGAAAACCGAAAGAAATCTTGTTATTCCACCCTCTGCCACCACTTCGTAAACAACGTCTGCTGACGATAATCCAGATTGTGGCCTCGCGTTTTGATGGTTCTCGATCATTACTCCCAAAGGACGATGGCCCTCCCACCAATTTTTCTGCTCTTTGGAATATAAAGCTCCATTCAAGGGGCACGCTTCGGTTTTGGGAGCGGTTTCATTAAATACCAACTTATCACCACTAATTTTGGTAAGCGCAGAAGGAGTTGATGTATTTATTATCTTAGTTGAAAAATTGGAGAATACGAAATAAGAAAGACCGGCTACCACAAAATAAACTGCCAGTGCTAAAATTACGATCGTTGTTTTTCTTTTATCTATTTTTGGCATTTTTTTAACTTCCCGAAACTTCCTTTAAAGCTTTTTTTTCTTCTTCCGAAAGATCGTGATCTACAGATTTTCCATCAACGATTCTTTTTGCATACCATCTCGTTCCCGATCTTGAGTAAAGTCCCGAAATTATTACACCCGTATTTTTTCCGTCTATAAGAGACAATATGAAGCTTTGATCTCCTCCCGTGTCTTTAAAAGGATTAAATCTTAACAGACCAACTTTTTGTATATGTAAAAGTCCTTCCTTTTGAATAGTATTGCAATAGTTTTTTAAATTGTCCAGTTCTTTTTTTGTAAAATTTATATCTTTAAGAAGATTTTCCAGAACCGATTTTAGTGTTCGTTGCGTTGTGCCGGCTGTGAGTTTGTTATAGTGAGAAATTATGTTCCAAGTTAGGATTGATAGTATTAAGAGCCAAATAAAAAAAATCGCGCCCCCTAGCAACACTAAATTGGACACCATAGTTATTCATACATATTAGCCTCTTGACAGCCTCGTGTCAATAGTGTAATCTAGCCTCACAACATGGCTAGGAAAACTTTGAAAGAAAAAACGCTTTCTGACCAACGCCTTCTCTACAGATTCGAAAAGATTCAAACTATCCACCCTTCGGTTCAAAAAGTCACAACAGATACTCGTACCTTAGTTATCAAAGATCTAAGGAAAACAATGTCTATTACCTTCGTCATTTTAATGCTTCAGATAGTTCTTTTTCTCTTTTTAAAGAATCACTTAATTAATTTGTGGATTTCGTATTGATAAAGGAGGTGATATTTTAATATGGCATCAATGTATTGTGTTAAATGTAGAGCAAAGAGAGACGACCCAGCAGCAGTTAAGGTTACTATGAAAAATGGTAAACCTGCAATGAAAGGAAAATGCCCAGTTTGTGGTACAGGAATGTACAGAATTGGTTCTGCTTAAAGTTTCTTTTGAAGCTTATGAAGCCCTCGTATTAAAGCTTGCTCTAGTACGAGGGTTTTCTTTTTAGACCCTCAGGTCGCAAGCTTCGCTTATTTTCCGGTGTAATGGACTAATTTGAAAACCTTTACAACCGAAACATCCCACTCGCCTGCTATATTTGCTCTTCCAAAATTTGAAATCTCAAACTGTGGGTAACCCAGAGGCTTACAGGTTGTATCTTCACAAATTACAAGCAGCTGATCCGTGACAGTAGTTCTTTTCGGATCGTTCATTATATTTTCTATCTGTACGGGTTTGTGACCTAGGATTTCAAAATAATATCTATAAGCATGATCCGAATTATGCGCTGTTATGAGTGCGAAATTAAACGGCTTAGCATCGGTTCTTGCTAAAACGAACTCAGAAATTTTCCTGACCTGGTCTTTTTGCCTGTTGGGTTCAAATCTAAACGGCGCCCCGGAAAGATTGACCAGAATAAGAGCTATGAATATACCTATCGATAGAATCTTGAACAATAAATTTTTAAACTCAAACGTCCTGGATAAGAAATTCCCCACAAGTATGAAAGGAAGAGGAAACATAAAACCGAAATAATAATCGTAAATTGGTTTCTTATAGAATCCGAATAGAAAGATTCCAAAGAAAATCCAAATCTCAAGCAAAAATTTTACTAGCCTGGACTTGGCCTTAAAAATAAAAAACACAGAAAGTATTCCCAACAAAACCGTGGAATATTGCCAGATCGAAATCTGCGAAGGGCTATACCACGAGAAGTGATCGTTGGGGGGGAAACTCGTAACCAATTTCCCAAACAGCCTGAAGAATACGTCTTTAACAATGTAAACAAATGATACGTTGTCGCCGTAGCCTTTCTGGAAAGTGTTTGTGAAAATAAAACCAATGATCGTTTTAATATTTGGGAAACCGTGTCTTACCTCAAAACCTAAGAAGGGAGAAAATCCAATTAGAAATCCGAGTAGAACCTGAAGATATTCGCTAAACAACAGCTTAATTTTCTTTTTTAGATAAAAGTCGGCAGTGAAAATATACGTACCGATGATAATTATTAAGAAGATAGCTAAATAATGAAGCTGTAGGGCTATCCCAAGGAGCACTCCTATTGAAATAAATTTTTTAAAGGATGGGCTTTGAACCGATTTATAGGTTAAATATAAAGTTAGGAGAGAAACAAAAGGCATTGGGTTTGGATTCCAAGAAGATCTGGAATACGCAACTACCAAAGGGGAGATTGCATAAAGTGCCGAGGAAAAAATAGCCGCACGCACCCCGAAAAATTCTTTGGTGACTTTATAAATTAGAAAAACGGTGGCAATTCCAATAAGAGCAACCATGACTGCAGGCCCTACCGGATCGAGTTTGAAAAGCCATAAGAATGGAGCCATAAAATAGTAGTAGATAGGACCTAGAAAAAAATCTCCCGCGGAAGCTCGAGGGCCAAGAAGCGTTAAATGTCCCTCTAAAATTCCCTTTGCTACAAGAACATCTCTTCCCTCGTCCCCCAAAAATGTCATGTAATCGGAAATTCTGTAAAGTCGAAAGAAAGCTGCGACAATTAAAATCGTGGGAAGAATCAGGAACTCGATTTTTTTCCTCATTTCGAAGAGTTTTTCCAAATAATTCGGCTGTATACAGTGAAGTTATAAATAAGCAAGACTCCGGTAGCTAAGACAAAATATATGTAAGGACGAGGAAAATCTCTACCAAATAGTATCTCTCCTAATTGAATTAATCCAGATTGAATGATGAGTACACCGATGTTTGACGTTGCAAAAAAGAATACCATTTTTTTAAAGTATAAAATTGGATTGCTTGCTTTTGCATGTCTAAAGGTCCACAAATTGTTAAGATTATAGTTCGAGAAAATTGCAAGCTGGGCGGCTAAAAGATTTGATAATCCGAGAGGAAGAGTTGATTTTGAAATTAAGGCACGATAAACGAGGAGTTGAATAATAAATCCTGTTCCTCCAACTACCAAAAACTTCCCGAATGGCCCGGTGACAATTTCTTTTATCCGTGCGATTATGATGTATTTGAGAAGGTCAACAATATATTTGGTAGGAGCAATTTTCGAACGACCCAAAGTTCGATCGGTAAAATTTATTGGGACTTCACCTATCTTAAACCCATCCCTTGCAGCCTTATGCAAAAAAGAAACTTGAAAAGTATACCCTTTAAAAGAAGTCAGCTCTTGTTTTTCTTTTAGGAAAACTTCCTTTTTCAATGCCCTGTATCCGCCTGTCCAGTCATGAATTTTAAATCTCATTAGAATTGTCCTAACCAGGAGATTTCCAAAAACAGAGAATGCCTTACGCTGAATAGGCCAGTTTGCAGGAATTGATCCTCCTTCGCTATACCTTGTTCCGACAACCATATCAAAACCATTATCCAATTTTTCTAAAAACTGAGGAATTTTATAAGGATCATGGGAAAGATCAGCATCCATTTCAAACATCACATCGGCTCCCATCTTTTCTATAGCATAAGTCATTGCCCTAACGTAGGCAGCACCTAAACCTTGTTTTTCACCAACAGAGAGCTCAATATTCTTCCACTTTTTAGCAAGCTCCTTAACAACAGTTGAAGTCCCATCCGGCGAAGAATCGTCCGCAACTAAAATGTTCATATTATGGCTCTTTATCTTTGGGAAAATTTCCTTCTCCAAGATCTCGACTAACTTTTCTATATTACCTTTCTCGTTATACGTAGGAATTATTACTACAACTTTCATATTTGAAAATATTCGATTGTCTTCTTTAATCCTTCCTCTACCGCAATCTTCGGTTCCCATCCCAAAATCATTTTTGCCTTAGAAATGTCCGGCTTCCTCTTCTTTGGATCATCCTCCGGCAATTCTTCAAAATCTATCCTAGACTTGGAATTTGTCAATTCCAAAATTTTATTAGCGATTTCAAGAACAGTCAGTTCCAAAGGATTTCCTAGATTAATAATTTCACCTTTTGCTTCATTAGTAAACATCAATTTTTTAAGCCCCAAAACCATATCGTCAACAAAACACAAGCTTCTGGTTTGAGATCCATCCCCATAGACGGTAATGGGGTCGTTCTTTTTAGCTTGCTTTATAAAGTTAAAAATTACTCTTCCATCGTCCGGCATTTTGGGCCCGTACGTATTAAAAATCCTCGCAATCCTGACGTCTGAACCAAACTTTCTAAAATAAGCCATCGTCATTGCTTCTCCAAATCTTTTCCCTTCATCGTAGACGGAACGGATTCCGACAGGGTTTACATTTCCGAAATAGTCCTCGCTTTGAGGCGAAACGCTCGGATCCCCATATGCTTCCGAAGAAGATGCAAAAACAAATTTTGCGTTGTTTTTCTTGGCAAATTCTAAAAGATTTTGAGTTCCCAAAGAATTCACCAAAAGAGTTTCGATTGGCATGTGAATATAGCTTTTAGGATTTGTCTTGCTTGGGGACGCGGGAGACGCCAGATGGAATACAAAGTCAATTTTTTCCGATAAATCTAACTTAGAAGTTACGTCTTTTTCGATAAATTTAAAATTTTGGTTGTCGAGAAATTCTTCGATATTTTTTTTGTCACCGGTTACAAGATTATCAATACAATAAACTAAAAAGTTTTCTTCAAGAAGAGAATTGCATAAGTGGGAACCGATGAATCCTGCTCCTCCGGCAACGACAGCAGTTTGCATAAATTTACCTATTTTTCTCAAGTTGTAAATCCGCTTCAACCATCATTTTTATAAGATCTCCAAAACTTGTTTTGGGTATCCAACCCAGGACCCTACGTGCTTTGCTTGCATCACCAATCAGATAGTCTACTTCTGCAGGCCTCTTGTGCAGTGGATTATCATATTCAACATATTTTTCCCAGTCATCAATTCCAACTGCTTTAAATGCCAACTTTACAAATTCTTTAACGGAATGATTTTCTCCGGTAGCTATTACATAGTCATCGGGTTTTTCCTGTTGTAACATCAACCACATTGCCTCAACATAATCACCGGAGAATCCCCAATCTCTTTTTGGCTCCAGACTTCCAAGGATCAGTTTTTTCTGTTTACCCAATTTAATTCTTACGGCGCCATTTGTTATTTTTCTTGTTACAAATTCCATTCCACGCCTTGGAGATTCATGGTTAAACAATATTCCGGAGCAAGCAAACATATCGTAACTTTCTCGATAGTTGAGGGTAATGTAGTGGCCATAAACTTTCGCGACTCCGTATGGACTCCTGGGATAAAAACGGGTAGTTTCTTTTTGAGGAGTTTCTAATACTTTTCCAAACATCTCCGAAGAGGATGCTTGGTAAAATTTTATTTTTTTATTAACGTTTCTTATTGCCTCAAGGATTCTCGTGACACCAAGGGCTGTAAATTCACCCGTTAAAACGGCTTGGTCAAAGGAGGCTTTTACGAAAGACTGAGCCGCAAGATTATAAACTTCATCCGGCTTCGAAGCATTAACCGCTTCTGTTAAAGAAGTTTGATCGAGAAGATCCCCTGAAAGAAGCTCGATATCGTCTACAATATGCTTAATATTTTCAATATTCGGGGTACTTAGCCTTCTCACCAGGCCATAAACTTTGTAGCCTTTTTTTAAGAGAAGCTCCGCCAGATACGAACCGTCCTGTCCGGTTATACCGGTAATAAGTGCTCTCTTCATAGATTCATCTTCCCACTCCTTGATATGAAAATCCAGCTTTTTTCATTTTTCCAGGATCAAAAATATTTCTAGCATCAATTATGTTTGGAGATTTCATTTCTTCTTTGAGTTTTTTTAAATTCATTTCCTTAAACTCATTCCATTCGGTAAGAAGAATTATTAAATCTGCTCCCTTTGCCACTTGATAAGGATCGCTGACCAAGTCAACATTTTTGAAAATATTTTTAGCATTTTCCTCCGCTTGCGGATCGTACGCCTTAATTTTTGCCCCGTCTTTTTGGAGAAGATCTATGATTGTAATTGATGGAGCGTCCCTCATATCGTCAGTGTTCGGTTTAAATGCAAGACCAAGAATGCCAACAGTTTTGTTCCTAAGATCCCCAACCATTTTTCTTGCCTTTTGGACAACGTCTCTCTTTGCTCTATCATTTACTCTTTCGACTTCTTCCAAAAGATTAAAGGCATAATCATAATCTTTGGAAATTGATATTAATGCCTTGACGTCTTTGGGGAAACAACTTCCTCCATAACCTGGACCCGGAGAAAGAAAATATTTACCAATCCTTTTATCCATACCAACTCCGGCTAATACCTTCAAAGCATCGGCCCCGGCGAGCTCGGAGAGTTTAGCGATAGCATTAGCAAAGGAAATTTTTGTAGCCAAAAATGAATTGGAAGCGTATTTTATTAATTCAGCAGTAGCCAAATTTGTTAGAACAAATGGAGCTTGTATTGGCTTATGAAGCTCGATAAGTAGATCTTTCGCTCTGTCGTTTTCTGTACCAATAACAACTCTATCCGGATTCAAAGTGTCTGATAGGGCACTTCCTTCTCTTAAGAACTCCGGAACCGAAGCAATATCAAACTCTACACCTTTAGGCTTTACTTCGTTAATAATTTGCTTAACCTTTCTATAAGTTCCCACGGGAACGGTGCTTTTTGTTGCAATTACAGTGTAATTTGTAAGATTTCTGCCAATTTTCTCGGCTACTTCAAGGACTACCGAGAGATCTGCATCCCCTGTTTTTGTGGATGGAGTTCCTACAGCAATAAAAACAATTTGTGAATCTTTGACCGAAGAATAATCTAGGGTGAAATTGAGTCTTCCTGCTTTAACGTTTCTTTTTACAAGTTCCGCAAGTCCCGGCTCAAAAATTGGGATTATACCTTTTTTTAAATTCTCGACCTTTTCTTTAGTGTGCCCAATTACCCAAACGGTATTCCCTAGATCTGCGAAAATCGCAGCAGTTACTAGTCCGACGTAACCATGCCCTACGAATGTTAATGTCATGAATTTATTTAGGGACTTTTGAAATCAAGAAGACCTTCTTGCAAGGTCTTCATTTTGATCCCCAATCTACTAATTTTATCATTTTTTAGGTTCAAATGAAAACCCCTTTCAGCTCTTCCTTTAAAATAATCTGCTCTCGTTGTTTTAGCAATCTTAGATTTACTAAAACCAAATGTATCGGCAATTAAAACTGCCGTATCGAAAGGAGAAATGGGCTGGCTCCCCGTAACATGGAATACTCCGGTTTGTTCTTTTTGAACAAGTGAGTCTAACGCAAAGGCAATATCATCGATAAACGTAGGGACCATAATATGGTCTGTTACCATCGTGAGGTTTTCGCCTTTTTTGAATTTTTCAATCAACGCTCTAATAAAATCAGTCCGGACAAACTTCGTTCTATACGGATAAGCAATTCTTGCAATTATATATTCCGCTCCGGAATTTTGAACAGCAAGTTCTCCTTCGTATTTTGTCTTTCCGTACCAATTTATGGGATTGGGCGTATCGTCTTCGACATAACTTTCCTTTTCCCCATCGAAGACAAAATCAGTCGAAACATAGATCAATTTTTTTTTGAGTTTTAAACATGCCTCGGAAACGTTCTTTGTTCCCTCAACATTTATTTTCCATGCTTCCCCTTGCTCTCCGAGATTCTTGTCTTCTTCGCAACCGTCAACATGGGCTTTTGCGGCCAAGTGAAGAACTATTTGGGCATTTGAATTTTCTATGCGATTTTGAATTGAGTCCTTTTGGGTTATATCTTCTGTCGAGGAATCAAATTCGTAATTGTCTTTTAGAAGTTCTACAATTCTCGATCCAACTAAACCTGATCCCCCTGTAACTAAAATCTTCATGCATTATATTGTCTTTTATAGTAATCTTTATAATCTCCGCTTTTTATTCTCTTCCACCAGTCCTCATTCTTTTTGTACCAATCGATAGTTTTCTCCAACCATTCATCAAAGTTATGCATCGGATGCCATCCCAATTCATTTTTAACCTTAGACCAATCAACAGAATATTTTCTGTCATGTCCGGGTCTGTCTTTTACAAACTCAATATAACTTTCATCTTTTCCTAAAATTTTCAAAATCTTTTTTATTAAAGTCAAATGATTCATATCTTCCGTCATTCCTCCAACACAATAGGTTTCACCTATTTTCCCTTTTTCTAAAACTATCTCTATCGCTCTTACATGATCCTCGACATAAAGCCAATCTCTGACGTAAAGACCATCCCCATATAAAGGAACTTTTTTCTCTTCCAACAAATTGGTAATAGCAAGAGGAATTAACTTTTCCGGAAACTGATATGGACCAAAGTTATTTGAACAATTTGTAATAGTAATAGGAAGCTCATAAGTATGATAATAGGCATTTACCAAATGGTCGGATCCTGCTTTGGTTGCCGAATAAGGACTTCTTGGATCGTATTTTGTTTTTTCATTGAATTTTTCTTTTGACTCAAGGGTAAGCGCACCAAATACTTCGTCCGTATTGCCACAAAAAACAAATGTTCCATTTCGTTCTACAAGTAAGTTTTTATTTAGCGGAACCTTAATGCACCAAATTTTCCCATTATAATAACTTTTTGATACTTGTTGTAATTCTTTGCTTATTCGTATCGATCTATGTTGCCTTGTAACAGTTATGACATAGCTTTTCTTTCCCTTTATAAATCTCCCTTTATAATAATTTCCTTCGATCTTTCTCTCAAATACATGGGGTGTAATACCTAGTTTTATACAAAGCTCGGAAAATGTTTCTACCAATCTCCAGCTTGATGTATATAATCTCGGATTATTGTTCCAGGATCCATCTGAATCAATTAATCCATCAAATAGCGCTTGTAAACTTTCTCTATCTGCTTCCAACGCCCATTCAGGTATTTTTTTATTCAGTGCTCCTTTTCCGCAATCCTTGAGTATGCCCGAATAAGATTTTGAAGAAAAGTATAAGTGCTCACCAGCTTTTCCAGTGTGAGCATGCCAATTAATTTTTAAATCTGTAAGTGTTTTCTCCAGTCTATTTCTCCCCTTATCTTTAACTGGTATATCCAAAAATACTCTATATGAATGACTTATTGTATGCTGTTGATATCCGATATGGCTCATAGCTAAAAACTGACCTGTTTGAGAATCTCTTGATTGATACACATATTCAGTTTTACTTAAGCCAGATTTATTGGTGAATTTCTTTTTTTGATAGGCAAGAAAACCATCTCCTATAAAAACCCCAAGTAGATACATGAAGTTTTTATTAATTTTTACGTTGCTTTCCCATACTCCCTCCGGGAGAGAATTTACTGATCCAAGTTGACGAGCTTCTTTGAATATAAGTTTCTTTGTTTTAGTCGTCTGCAGGAGCATTCTATGATTTGGTGTAACTTTCATATGTAATTTATTGGAATTAATAGCTATCATATCCCCTTGATAATCTTGTATAATAATTTTTTCTATCTTCTTCCACTCCATGTTTTTCGTTTGCATATTGAGGGTCAAAACCTCATCTGTTTTTTCTAATTCCCAATAATACTTAAGACCTCTTTTTGTTAAAGCCCGCGTTTTTTCATCATAGCAAGATATATGATGAAATCTTTTTACGTTTGCTTTTAGCGCAGCATCGAGCAAAATCTGGGTTCCTAAAACATTAGTTGTAACAAAAGGCGAAGGTTCTGAAATTGAGCGATCAACATGACTTTCTGCTGCGAAATGAACAACAGTATCGATTCCTGCCATGAGATTATTTACTGTCTGGGTGTCGCAAATATCACCTTTTACAAATTTGTAGTTTTTTGAGCTCTCAATATCCCTAAGATTTTCTAAATTCCCTGCATAAGTCAACTTATCCAAATTTATAACTTGATCTTCGGGATGATTTTTGATCCAGTAGAGTATAAAATTTGAGCCGATAAATCCGGCTCCACCTGTTACAAGAATCTTCATTGAGTTACTTTTTCTTAGTTGCCCAGAAGGAACCCGATTGGAAAAGACTATCGAAGGTTCCGGCATCGCTCCAAAAACCATTGAGCTTTGTCCAATTAAGTTTTCCTTCTTTAAGATATTCCTTGTTTACATCGGTTATTTCCAATTCTCCGCGCCCAGATGGTTTTATATTTTTTATATGATCAAAAACCTTCGAATCATAAATATAAAGCCCGGTAATCGCTAGGTTACTTTTTGGATCCTTAGGCTTCTCCTCTATTTCTTTAATTTTATCTCCCTCGACTTGAGCAACGCCAAATCTCTGCGGATCTTCGACTTCTTTTAGGAATACTAAAGCCCCGCCTTTGAAGTTCTTAACATCTTCCGAGATATCCGCATCGGTAGTATTGTCGCCTAAAATTACGGTCACGCTTTCTCCGTCTGCAAAATCCTCCGCAAGAGACAGAGCATCTGCAATTCCTCCATCCGGTTTTTCCTGATATGCATATTCCAAATGTCTAAGCCCTACCTCTTTTCCGTTTTTTAGGACTCCCAAAAAATGTCCGACATGCGGCCCGGATGTAACGATAAGAACATCTTTAATTCCCGCGTTAACAAGAGTTTGTATAGGATAAAAAATCATTGGCTTATCGTAAACCGGAAGAAGATGCTTATTTGATACGTGAGTCAGAGGATAAAGCCTCGTGCCCAAACCTCCTGCTAAGATTACACCTTTCATAAATCAAAGATTAAATCCTCCTTTTAAAATAAAGAAGATAACGGCGCCTCCGAGCCCTGCCATTAGCGTATATTCTACCACAATTTTAGCAGTCAAATCGTGATGTATGTGGTGGTGGACTATCCCCCATAGAATATAAAAAAGCGAAGTGATTGTGATAGTCATAGCCTGAAATTGTTTGTCGGGCGAAGCAGCCGCTATCAAAAATCCCAAGACCAGAATTAGGACAAGGAAAAAATAATAAAAGACATGTCTTTTCACAGTATCACTCCTCTTGCAATTATGAATATCATTAATAGAATAAGCGACAAAAATAGTACATGGTCTAAATTATGCCCTACGAATCTTGTCACCTTTTTTCTTTCAATAACAATAAAATCGACGCTTAAAACCAGAATAAAAAGTGAAATTATGCCTACTCCTATATTCCGGGAAAGAGAAACACTATCAATCAGTGGCCGGTTGCTGGAATTCAAAACAACCGGCACAGGTTCCTGAGCAGACCTTGCGACACTTGGGATTGAGTTTTGGGCAAAACTTGTATTTCCAAGCATTTCAACCACCAAAACAGTATCCTCACCCAAAAGAGTTCCATTTTTGACAGCAAACCCTACTTCGTTATAATTTCTCGATAACATATTCTCCCTGTGCTCGGGACTAGCCATCCAAGCATCAACAACCGACTTTGAATCGGTAAAACCTCTTGCAAGATTCTCTCCCGCGTAAACGTATTGGTAGCCTGCATTTTTTATGAAAACCCAGGGGGTTTTGCCGGTTGGGGAATTATGAGCCCAATAATTTTCGGCAAACATATCCTGAGCCTTGTCGCTTGCTGCCTTGTTTAGCTTGTCATTTAGAGACAGCGCCCCTGCGCCATCTTCTTGTCTCTTTTGGTTAGTAAAGCTCAACAATTGTTCCGTCGTTACATCCGAGGAAATTCCGAGAACTTGGGGGAAATTTGCTTTAACAAAAGAGAGGAAAAACGTACCCGAAAATAGTAAGACGATAAAAAGAAGGATTACCCTGTGGTGTAAAAGTTTGGACCTGAAATTGTTATGAAAATGAGGAAAAAACAAATCGTGGAAGAAATTCTTCATACAATTTAAGTATACACCGGTAAAACCGATTGGCCAATTTTTCCATTAACGGGAATCTTCAAGGAAAAACCCATCGCGTTAGCAATCGAAACCCCGACTCTTATTCCTGTAAATGATCCGGGGCCGGGATTAACTTTTATTTCCGTAAGATCTTGAGGCGTCAATTTATGCTCCTTCAGAAAGCTGCTTACAAGGTTTAACGCAACTTCCTTCTTGTTTTGCAAAATCTTATTTTTTTTACTGAACTTCTCTCCATTAACTTCAAGTTCTAATATGACTTCGTCTTTATTTGTAGTATCGATATATAAAATTGTCATAGGTCAATTTTAACTGCTCCTTCTCTTAAAATTTTCCAGGGGTTTTGCGAGCAATCAATAACCGTCGAGGCTTGTTTGAGTTTTGTTTCACCTGGTAGTACGAAATCCACCAATTTGACAAGTTCAGAATTCAACTGTTGAACAGAGTACGGTGTATCTTCGCCATGGAAATTTGCAGATGGACCGAGAATCGGAACACCGACGCCTTTTATAAGTTCAATTGTGGTCTCATGGTTTGGCACGCGAATTCCAATAGTCGATCCTCCGCCACGAACCAATTCGGGAACTTTTTCCGTTTTGCACGGAAGAACTATTGTTAATGCTCCCGGCCAATACAATTTCATAAGATTTTGGACATCATTCGGTATTTCCTCAACATACTCTTTTGCCATCTCTATTGAACTAACTAAAACTGGCGTCGCTTGATTCACCGGTCTTTTTCTAATATTGAATAATCTTTTAATCGTTTCGTCTTTATCGATTCTGCATCCTATTCCAAAAGCAGTATCTGTTGGAAAAATTATAATTCCTCCGTCATTGAGTATTTTTATTGCGGTTTGAAGATCATTCATGACTGTTAAATTTTATTTCCCTTTCATTTCCATTTAGATGTTTGAACCAAATGTCTATTCTTTTGTTCGGCAAATTCTTGAGTTTTTCCGCCCATTCAACAGCAACAATGCTACTGTCATCCTCTATTAATTCTGACAATTGTTCGTTAATACTTTCGTCGTTCTCGACTCTATACAGATCTACGTGATAGAAAATTCTGCTTGAACTCATCTCGTGTTTTCTGATTAGAATAAACGTCGGAGATGTAATTCTTTCCCGAATTCCCAATCCCCGTGCTAAACCCTGAATAAAACTTGTCTTACCGCTTCCCAAATCGCCATACAAGGCAAGAAAGTTATTGTATAGATTATGAGCTAATTCCTCACCGAGTTTCTGTGTTTCTTCGACACTTTTTGTTACAACTGTTTTATCCATTTGCTCTTTATGTAAAACCCCAGAGACGCAAGAATTATTATAGCCCCAACACCAATAAATATTTTCGATAAATTATTTTCCGAATCTGCAAGAGTTTTAACTTCTTCCTTTACGGTCTTTGGCGTAGCAAAAGAAGACTTAGTCCCCAGAACGTCTGCCCCAGTTGTTATATCTTTTGTAAAATCCGCTCCAACCTTTGTACCAATCGTGCTGGAAGTAAGAACTGGTGAATTTTTAGCGGTTGATGTTGGGGATGCTGTTATTGGCGAAGAAGTTGAAGTTAAACTTGGACTCGGAGAAGAAGTAGGTGTCGGAGTTGCTGCATCGATAGTCAATAAATTCTCATTCGACCAGATATAAGTGCCACCGGCAGTATATCTCCTGACTTTTAATCCATAGCTTCCAGACCCATCATAAAACGTAGATGCTACGTCAAGTTTCCCCTTTACTATTCCGCTCCAATTTCCGTTTGAATCTAATATTATTGGTAAATAATTTGTGTAAGTTGAGTCGTTATGCCAATCGGTTCCATTAAAAGTATATCCAAAATAATTAGTCGAGCCGTTTTTATATAAATTTATTCTGAGATAATTCATTGTATTTGCTGAACCACTTGATACTTTGACTTCTACATCAAATGGATCCGTAAAGACAGCCGAGGGAGCATCCGTAACCGTAACTGCAACTGCGAGGGCTTTTTGAGGGAAAAAATAAAAGAAGAAAAAGAGGAATAGGCAGAAGCTTGCGAGCAAAGCTCTAAAAATTAATAATACTTTTTTCACATCATTGATATATCCTCGCCTCAATTATCGACCAACCGGAATAATGATTGCTCAAAACAGAGTTCATTCCATCTTGATACAGTGGATCATTTATACTAAAGCTGTCCCCATTAACTGCTCTTAAAACCACCCAATGATCTGAATAATGAGTGGGGTACGGTCCACCATTCGAGGAGAGTCCAGCAATTACCACGTGCCCGGCACTTAGTTCATTTTTTAAGCTATCAACGGAAGGATTTGCTACATAATTAACAGAATGTCCTGCAGGTGCGGGACCGGGCTGATTAAAATATGCAGTTCCAGAAAAAAAGTAGGAGTTATTCGATGCTACATCCGCCGGGGTTGCATTACTACCGTAATGACTTGAAACCATAGAGTATGAGGTAAGCAAACATCCGACAGAGGATATCGTCATATCTGAAGAGCCGATAAAGTTATTCCCCCAATTGGAATCTCTCTGGTTATAATAATTTCCCCACTCGTCTCCGCTCGGAAGGCTTCTATGAGGAATGAGCGATATACCAACCGAGGAAGCGAAACCAGACAAAGCGGCCAACTGCGCACGAGCTTGTGACAATAATTGCTGATAAGTTGCTTCATTACCTTGTGTCTCAGCAAGTAGTTGTTGCTTATCTGCTTTGTTTTCCTCTAGTTGATTAGTATAGGTCTCGAGCTGTTTTTTTAAAGCTTCAATCTTTTTCTTTTTGTCTTCATAAATGTTCTTTTGGTTTTGATAATCGTTTTTTGCTTGTTGGGTTAGATAGATTAGCTGTTTATCATGCGCTTGAGCAATCCTTAGATAATTCAAACGTGTAAGAAAATTACTTGCATTCCCGGAAGTAGCTAATATTTGGAGCGGCTGAATTTGGCCAACTTCATAAGTTATAACCATCCTATTAAGAAGAACTTTGACTAAATCATCTAAAGAACTTTGAAGATTAGTAATTTTTTTATTAGCAGTATCTATATCTAGTACCAGATCTGAAATTTGCTGCTTTGTTGAATCAATTCTGGCCTGGGTTAGATTAATTTGGCTATCCATAACAGCTATTTGTGATGAAAGTGTGTTCGCTTGGCCTCTCAGATCATTAACTTTATTTTCATAACAGGTTACCTTATCTTGAGGTGACAAATTTTGGCAATTATCCGCAGTTTGGGCAAAAGTATACGGAAGTTTAGTCGAAAGAAACAGAAGAAAGATTAAAAGAATAACTTTTCGAAACATTGTCATATTGCATTTTACAAATATCTAAGGACTGCAAGATAAGCTCCAAGTCCTCCCAAAAATGCAGCCATGATAAGTTCAGTGAGTAAAACTATTAATAAAAAAATTGGAGAGATGGGAAAAATTGGAATTCCCTTGAGAAAGTCCGAAAGGAATGGACTTGCTCCCACAAGTGCTACGGTTGATAATACCCAAGCAGAAAAGGCGCCAACAGCCCCATAGAACATCCCTTCTAAAATAAACGGCCATCTTACATACCAACTGGTTGCGCCGATTAATCTCATTATGTGGATGTCTTCTTTCCTATGAGAAATCTTAATTCCGATTATTGTAACTATCATAAATATGGAAACCAAGGAAAGAATCAGGATTGCTGCCATTCCAATTTTCCGAAGGGCTGAAGTCCATGATGTAAGCGTCGAGACGACATCTTTTTGGAAAATTACCTCCGAGACAATTGGCGAAGATTTAAGAGTTTCGGAAATTGCCGAAAGATCTTCTATCTTATAAGTTGAGATCTCCAAAGACGCAGGTAGAATATCCGCTGTTACCAGATCTAAAAGCAAAGGGTCATTTTTATTTTGCTCCTTGTAGATTGCTAACGCGTCTTGTTTGGAAACAAATTTAACGTTGGAGACTTTCCCCGTTTCCTTTAGCTTATTTTGTAAATCATTTATATCTTCTTGCTTTGCCTCATTTTTGAAGAACGCCGTAACCTGAGGTTTTGACTCAAAGTAGCTAACTATTCTGGATGAACCGGCTAAAAGAAAAATGAAGAAAGAAACGACTAAAAAAGTCAGCGTCATTATTACAATTGCCGCAATTGTTTGATATGGAGAACGTCTTATGTTTTGTGTTGTAGTTTTAATAAAGCTCATGATTGTTTCTTTGCCTCCTTATCTTTTTTTCTCTCGTCTCTAACTAGCTTTCCTTTGTCCAAAGCTATAACTCTCTTATCCACATTTTTTACTATATCAAAATTATGGGTTGCCATGATAATGGTGGTTCCCTTTTCATTGATTTCTATTAATTTTTTTACTATTTCCCAAGAGGTAGCAGGGTCCAAATTCCCCGTTGGTTCATCGGCAAGGATAATTTCTGGAGACAAAACTAAAGCGCGGGCAATCGCAACTCTTTGAAGCTCCCCTCCGGAAAGCTGAGTTGGAAATTTATTCGTATGTTCCGAAAGCCCGACTTCTCCCAACACCTCTTCTGCCCTCTTTTTAGCTGCGATCAAATCCTTTCTATCTATCTCCAAAGGCAGGAGAACATTCTCCAAAACCGTCTTATCCTGCAAAATTTTTAAATCCTGAAAAACTACCCCGATCCTTTTTCTAAGAGTTGGAACTTTTTCTTTTGGGAGCCTTGAGATATCCCATTCGCCAACAAGAACCGATCCTTGTGTTGGGAGATATTCGCGGGTTATTAATCTAAATATCGTAGTTTTTCCTGATCCTGTGGGGCCAACCAAAAAAACAAACTCGTTTTTATCGACGGAGAAATTAATGTCGTCTAAAGCGTGGGTTCCTAATCCAAATTTTTTCGAAACATTTTGAAATTTTATCATTAATGGGCTATTCCAGGATTTGGACTTTTCCAACATCCATCAACCAACCGGCGCTTTTTGCTTTTTGTGTCTGACCCCAGACTTTAACCTTGCGATCGACAAGTAGGGATAAATCCACAAGCGAGGACGTAAGATAGACATTTTGACTGTCGCCTCCCGAGCGAACCAAATGGAAGGCACCTTCTCCGTCAATTCCGCCCTTTTTCAATACTCCCTCTGCGGTGTCTTTGAAAATCTTTTCGTCTCCCGATCCTATAACTGCGCCACGAGTTACGGCGATAGTTCCGGTTCCTCCATTTTGCGTAACGGCGCTTCCCACAACATTCCCCTTGGAAAACATAAAGCCGGTCACAACACCTAACGCTATCGCAACTATTAGAACAGCCAAAACTCTAGATGTAAAAAATTTCTTATTGATACCCGTAAAATCGTGAAGCTGTTGTGGCGGCTGTTGCAATGGTTGAGTTTGCTGTGTAGGTTCCATAACAAAACTTTCTGTGTGTTAAGTAAACCACAATTTTTGCCTTTTATCAACCCTTAAGGGGATAGTTTTTCAAGTTCGCTTTGTATAAAACCGTCTAAATCACCGTTTAAAACTGCCTCTGTATTTGAAGTCTCAAATCCCGTCCTAAGATCTTTTACCATTTTATAAGGATGTAAAACATAAGATCTTATTTGGTTTCCCCAACCGGGAGTTTTGTAGCTTTTTAGTTCTTTTTCTTTCTTCCTTTTTTCCTCCTCGTACATAAGCCAAAGCTTTCCTCTTAAGATATTCAGGGCGTATTCTCTGTTTTTGCCCTGATATCTTTCGCTTTGTGCCGTAACAATAATTCCTGTCGGTTTATGCTTGAGCCGGACAGCGGTTGAAACTTTATTAACATTCTGTCCACCCTTTCCTCCGGATCTAAAGAAATCCCATTCAAGATCTTGATCGTTGATTTCAACCTGGGTATCCGAAATTTGAGGAATAACCTCAACTAAAGCAAAGGATGTTTGTCTTAGTTTATCTGCATTAAACGGGGACTGCCTAACTAATCTATGAACTCCCGCTTCACCCTTTAGGAAGCCATAGGAGTATTCTCCGTCAACAGACATCGAAACGCTTTTGAGCCCAGCTTCTTCTCCGATAGTCTCATCGACAATATCAAAACTCCAACCTTTATTTTCAAAAAACCTCGTGTACATTCTGAAAAGCATTTGAGCCCAGTCCATCGCCTCAACTCCGCCTTGCCCCGCATGAATGGAAAGTATCGCTCCTGACTTATCATAAGGATTTGAAAAATATAAAAGTGTCTCGAGATCTTCCAGAAGTTTTTCTGCCTCCTCTAATCTATTTTCGTCGATTAACTTTTTTAATTTATCCAATTTTCCTAATTCATTATTTAGATTTGCCAACTCCTTCATTTTTTCACCGGCTTTTTGGGAGTCTTTCCAAAACAAAGGGTCCATGCTCTCTTTCTCCAAAGCATCAATTCTTTTTTTCTTATCCTCTGTATTTAATTTTGAAAAAACTCTTTCTGCTCTATTTTTTATCTGTTCCATAATATCCTTTTACAGCCCGCTGCAAATTTTGAGACAGGCATTTTTTGCCTCGCTTTGGGGGAGATTTTGGATACCCTTTATGTCGTTGAGAACTTTTTGCACTGCGGGAGTTGATGTTGCTACTTCCACAACATTTATTTGATTGACTTCTTTTCTCAAATCGTTCAATTTGCTCTCAACACCTTTTTTTAATTCATTTGATGTTGAATTACCGGGCTCTTGTTTAGCACTCACGCCTGCAACTCCTATAGATTTGCGTTTAAAATTATCTAAGCCGCTTTTATCAAGGAAAAGTGCCTTGAAGCTAAAGCCAAGAAGGGCAATTAAAAGAAAAAAGGCTAAAATTTTTCTTCCATCCCAACTTTTTTCTGCCTCTGGAACTTCCATAATTAGCCTTATTGTAGGCGATTTGTGCTAAAATGGAAAGCGATGAACCTCAAAACGTTAGAAGACCAAATAAGAGAATTAAGCGTTAAGATAAAACCGGGGTACAAAATCTACTCTAAACAAGAAAGAGAAATTCTGGTGGAAACTGTAAAGCTCAACGAAGAAGTTGGTGAGCTTTGCAATGATATCTTGGGCGTTCTTAAGCTCCAGAGAAAAGCCAAGCAGAGAAAATTCGATAAAAGAAATATCTACGAAGAATTCGCAGACGTCATAATAACGACCATAGTTCTTGCTCAAACAACTGGAGTAGATCTTGAAAGAGCCCTAAAGGATAAACTCGCTAAAATTGAAGAGAGAATCCAAACGGAGCTATGAAAACCTTTGAACGGATCTACTCAGTAGTTTCAAAAATCCCAAGAGGCAAAGTACTAACTTACGGACAGGTTGCTCAGGCTTTGATGATAAATCCCCGCGTTGTGGGATACGCAATGCATGGTAATAAAAACACCAAGGAAGTACCGTGCCATAGAGTCGTTTTTAAAGACGGCTCTCTCACACAAGGTTATGCTTTCGGAGGAAAAGATATTCAAAAAAAATTACTATTAAATGAGGGCGTAGAATTTATCGAGGATAAAGTTAACCTTAATGAATTTCGCTTAGACCTTCGGCCTGTTGTCTAAACTTTTCCAAAGATACCACGAAGCAACACTTCTATAAGGACTCCATCCGATTGAAATTTTTTCAATTTTTTTAAGATTTTTTCTATCTATCTTATAAAGTCTGGATACAGCGGTCACTAGCCCCAAATCTCCAAGAGAAAAAATATCTGGCCTTCCCAATGAAAAAATTAAAATCATCTCCGCAGTCCACTTTCCAACGCCCTTTATTTTAATAAGCTCGGCAATAACTTCTTCGTCTTTGAGTTTGGGCAATTTCTTAAGATCAATTTCCTTTTTTACTACCATAGACGCCAATCCTTTAATATACCTCACCTTTGGGTAAGAAAAACCTACCGCCCTTATCTCGTCATCTGTTTTTTTGAGGATTTCCTCGGGTTTTGGAAATTTGTTCCCGAATAAATTTAAAAATCTTCCAAGAATTGTATCGGCAGCTTTGCCGGATAATTGTTGATTTGCAATTGATCGAATAAGCGAGGCGAAAAGATCATTGGATCTATCTTCAAAAATCGGAAAACTATCAGCATCAATTATTTTTTTTAAGATAGGGTCTTTGCGAAGGAACTTAATAGCGTTTTGATGCTTTAGCGAAAACATTTTATTACTGGGTTTTCATAATTTGGGGAAGAAATATATAGGCTAGCAAAAAGGAAACCACCAATAAAAAGAGAGTGTAGGCTAAATGATATTTAATATCTCTAAAGAGAATTTTTAGGTGGATTACGAAGAATCTCAACATTTAGTCCAGTATGATAATTCCGGCTCTAAAAGTCAAAACTGAATTAGTTTGGATAGTGGCACTTCTTGTACTTTTTCCCTGAACCACACCAACATGGATCGTTTCGTCCAGGTTTTTTCTTCGTCACGTCCCCTTGCGAACTTACCTCCTCCTGAGTAATGTTTTCTGTAGCGTTTTGAGGGGTAACTGGTTGGGGAGCATGCTGTACCTGTACCTTATATATAGTATGGACAATTTCGTCGTCAATAGATGAAATTAAGCTCTCAAACATCTTAAATGCCTCATTCTTATACTCAACCAGCGGATCTTTCTGCCCATAACCTCGAAGGCCTATACCTTGTCTCAAATTTTCGATTGCATCCAAATGATCCACCCAAAATCTGTCTATTACAGACAACGTTACAAATTTCTCGATTTGGAAAATTAAACTCTTTCCTAGATCTTCTTCTCTCTTTTTGTAGATGTCTTTCGCGAGAGTTGTTAAAAAGTTTATTTTTTCCTCTTGATTTGGTAATTGGTCTATTTGTCTAGTTAACTGTTCAATAGACTTTTCATCAAAGGGGATTATGGTTGAGAAATCTTCAACGATTTTTTGTGAAGGATTATCCACTAGAGCTTGATTAGTAATAACAATGTTTGAAACAGCATTTGTTATTTTTTCTTCTACATCTTTTCTTACTCCCTCAGGGTCTTTATCCTCCAGGACTTTTCTTCTTCTCTGATAAATTATTTCTCTTTGTTTATTTAAAACATCGTCATACTCGACCAAATGCTTTCTAATGTCAAAATTGTGTCCTTCAACTTTTCCTTGAGCTTGGGCGATTGCTCTTGAAACTAACGGGTGCTGTATCGGGACATCCTCGGGCATATTAAATCGTGTCATCAAATTTGCAATCGTGTCTCCGCCAAAAATTCTCATTATGTCATCGTCCAACCCCACAAAGAAAAGTGATTTTCCCGGATCTCCCTGCCTACCGGATCTTCCACGCAGCTGATTATCTATTCTTCTTGATTCGTGTCTTTCTGTTCCGATCACGTATAAACCTCCGAGCGAAACAACCTCATTATGTTTTTTCTCCCATTCTTTCCACTCCGAAGTTTCACGTTGATCTGTTCCGTCTTCTCCTTTTGGAGTATCCCCACCCAGAATAATATCTACCCCTCTTCCTGCGATATTTGTAGCAATTGTTACAGCTCCCTTTTCTCCTGCTCTTGCAATAATTTCCGCCTCCTTTTCGTGATTCTTAGCATTTAGGACTTGATGCTTTATTCCTCGTCTTCGTAAGAGCTCTGAAATCATTTCGTTCTTTTCAATAGAGGTAGTTCCTGCTAAAACCGGCTGGCCTTTTGTATATGCCTTTTCTACTTCATCCGCAATTGCGGAGAACTTAGCTCTCGCGGTTTTGTAGATTGCATCAGGCAAGTCTTTTCTTACCATCGGCCTATGAGTGGGAATTGCAACGACATCAAGTTTATAAATTTTATGGAATTCCTCCGCTTCCGTAACTGCAGTTCCTGTCATTCCTCCAAGCCTTTCGTACATCCTAAAATAATTCTGCAAAGAAACTGTTGCGAGAGTTTTTGATTCTCGCTGAATCGAAACTCCTTCCTTTGCTTCTAATGCTTGGTGTAGGCCCTCCGAGAGTCGTCTCCCAACCATTAGCCTTCCCGTGAATTCATCAACAAGAATTACTTCATTGTCTTTGACGATATAATCTTTTTCTCTATGGAAAAGGGTCATTGCCTTTAAGGCTGCTTCCAAATGATAAACCGTATCGAAATCTTTTTCGTAAATGTCGGGTATATTAAACATTTTTTCAATTTTCGAGATTCCGTGATCCGTCAAATGGGCAGTTCTTAACTTTTCATCAACTTTATAATCCAAGTCCGTTGTTAAGCTTTGGACAAGTTTTGCGTATTCATAATACTTTTGGGTAGGTGCTTCGTCCGGAGCGGAAATTATATGTGGGGTTCTTGCTTCGTCAATTAAAACAGAATCGACCTCATCAACGATGGCAAAATAAAATCCTCTTTGGACAATTTGGGTTAAATCTTGCGCCATGTTGTCTCTTAAATAATCAAATCCAAATTCCGAATTTATCCCATACACAACATTTACTTCATAAGCTTCTTTTCTTGAGACCGGGCGAAGATGCGATAACCTAAAATCTAACGCCTCACTTTTGTAAGCCGAATCATAAACAAAAGATTCTTGGTTAATAATTGAAGACGTTGACAACCCTAAGTATTTAAAGATAGGGCCCATCCATCCGGCATCACGGCGAGCAAGGTAATCGTTAACGGTAACAAGGTGAACATTTTTTCCGGTTAAAGCATGGAGATAAAGAGCCGGAACGGCAGACAGAGTTTTTCCCTCTCCCGTTTTTTGTTCCGCTATTTTTCCCTGCGACAAGACAGTTGCAGCCATTAACTGAACATCGAAATGCCTCTGTCCTATTGTTCTTTTTGCCGCTTCGCGGACCAAGGCAAAAGCTTCCGGCAATATTAAATCGAGTGATTCTCCTGAGGAAATTCTTTCTTTAAATTCTTTAGTCTTTTCGAGGAAATCTTTTTCTTTCAGTTTTGAAATTTTTTCTTCAAGTTTATTTATTTCAAAAACAACAGGAGAAATTTTGCTTATTTCCTTTTCATTGGAATCGAAGAACTTAGAAAATATATTTAACACAATGACATTTTATCACAAAAGAAAAACCCCCCACTAAAATAGCGAGGGGTTTACCAACTGATCAATTGGTAATGCTCCAAATAGCTTACCAATTTTACTTTCTCTTCTTTCTCTTCTTTTTCTTTGCCATGTTAGTGATTCACCTCCTCTTTTAAATATTTTTTAATTTAATTTAAAAAATATTTAATTGGAATAATTCATTTATGTAATATTTTATATATTTTGTCAAGATATTTTGCTAGCTTCAAAATGATTTATTTAGATTGAATTGACGACATAAATTGAAATGCTCAAAAAATTACATTTTTGTTACATTTTTGAAAAAATTTTTAATATTTATGAAGATTTAGAAGTAATTTTTGTTAAAGATAAATATTTATGTAAAACTTTTGGAATATTTATCGAACCGTCTTCTTGCTGAAAATTTTCCAAAATTGCAATAATTGTTCTCCCTATCGCAAAAGCTGTGCCATTTAGAATATGTACATATTCTTTTTCATTGCCTTCTTGATATTTAATATTCAATCTCCTCGACTGAAAATCAGTGGTTGTCGAAACACTTGTAACTTCGCGATATTTTTTTTCGGATGGAATCCATGCTTCCAAATCATATTTTCTGGCTGCCGGAAATCCTAAATCACCGGTACACATTTTTACTACTTGATAAGAAATTTCCAGTGATTGAAATAATTTTTCCTGCAAAGACAAAAGATAATCATTTTCCTTATCATCTTCTTCAGGAGTCGTAAAAGAAACCATCTCAACTTTATCAAACTGGTGGACTCTTAATATTCCTTTAGTATCTTTTCCATAACTTCCGGCTTCCCTCCTAAATGATGTTGAAAATCCAACGTATCTTTTTGGTAAATCTTTTTTAATTAAAATTTCATCCTTATACATTGGAACAATCGCATGCTCCGCAGTCCCAACCAGAAATAAATTTTCATCCTTGGTCTTAAACATCTCATCCTCTCCCAATGCAAGATATCCCATGTCCTGAATCAATTCTTTTTTTATAAGTACCGGAGGAACAATCGGAGCAAAACCTTCCTTGGTTAGAAAATCCATTGCGTATTGAACCAGCGCAAATTCCAGGAGTGCTCCTTCATTTTTAAGATAAGCAAACCTTGTCCCGGAAACTTTTGCAGCCCTCCTAACATCAATGATGTCTAGAGCTTCCCCTAATTCTAAATGATCTTTTGGGGTAAATTTAAATTCAGCTGGCTTCCCAACTTTTTTAACAACTTCGTTTTCCGACTCATCTTTTCCTTCCTTAACATCACTCGCCGGAATGTTTGGAAGTTTTAGAAGCTCAATATTTAATTCGCTCTCCAGTGTTTTGAGTTTTTTTTCTTTCCCCTCTAATTCTTCTTTTAAATTCTTTCCTTTTTCTATGTTTTTTTTCCTTGCTGCTACATTTCTTTCTTCTCTTAGTTTTTGAACTTCAATATTTACTGTGCTCTTTTCTTTTTCCAGAGATATTATTTTTTGAACGTTAATAATTACGCCCTTATCTTTCGCGGATTTTTCAATTTTTTGCGGCTTTTCTTGGATTAATTTTATATCAATCATATTTTTAACTCCTTTTTAATAATTTCCTTTATCTTCACCAGGGCTTTATACCTATGATTATAGATCCGTTCTTCTTCGGTGGTCAATTCGCTCTCGTGATAAAATTTTTTTATTTCAGGAATGTAAAAAAAACTTCTATATGGATATCCTTTAAGAAATTTTAAATGAGGGTCATCAACCAATTCTCCCTTAACTTTTCCTTCCTGACTCCAAACTTTTCCGCTTGGTAACGCAAAAGAAACAACGTCTATAAATCTTGCTTGTCTTTTCCCTTTTGGAATTTGTTTAATAACTTTATTCAGATGTTCAATTAAGACTTCGTCACTTGCTGCGTATCCTAGCCAACGCCTTGAATGAATTCCAGGCTCTCCGTTGAGTGCCTCTATTTCCAAACCACCATCATCTCCAATTGCAGGAAGATTTGTAAGCTTTGAGAAAAATATCGCTTTTTTTTGTGAGTTTGCCTTGTATGTTTTTTCGTTTTCCTCGATGTCTTCTTTAACATGCAGATCTTTAAGCGAAACTATTTCTAAATTTAAATCCTTAAGAAATTTTGAAATTTCTTTAACTTTTCCAGGGTTTTTTGTAGCAAGAAGGAGTTTTTTCACTTTAAGCCAGGTAACTTAGATGGATCTTTTACTATTTCAGTAAATTCGGGTGAATTTCTTGCAATTTTAGAACATGCAGCTAAATCTACAGACTTTATCAAATCAGGAACTCTCTCTAATCCAAACTGTCTATAAAGTTTTCTCATTATAAAAATGCCATCATAAGAGTCAGCATCTGTTTTGTTCTTCTCTAATAATTTTAGTCTATCTTTTTTTAGACCATGTAATCTTTCAATAGTGTCAGTGTCACCGGATTTCTCTACTCTCTCTAAAACCCTATTCATCACATATAATTCTCCTAAATTAGCTACTCCCTCAACAACTGTGTAAAATAAATTATTCGATCCAGCATAATTCTTGACCTCTTTGTCTTTTTCATTTCTTGCTTTAATTAATAATTCTGTGAAAGACTGAGGATCAGACTCGTTGGGATCTAAGTTTAAATCAGGCCGCGCAACCTCACCAAATTCTTTTACCATCTCCGCATGCTTTTGGTGAATTAATTCATGAGCCATTCCAAAGATACTGAACCAATGAATAGTTTGCCCTTCTTTTTTTTCTGGATCAGCATTATTGAGAAGATTTTCTGCCATCAGCTGAGTTCCTGAAGGAAAAACAATATAATGCTTTCCTCTAACTTTTCCCAAGTATGCTGGATCAAATAGATTTTTCGTTAAAATTACGGTTGGCTCTTCGGGTAAAGCTTGAGGTAAAAATTCTCTAAGAAGCGCAGCTGCTTCATTATAAATTGACTCTCCATATTTTTTTTCATCTTCAGACTTTATTTTATTTCCTTCACTTTTTTCAATATTTAAGTTAGAGTCCATACCTTTACTTGAATTTCCTTTTTATCAACTCTTTATTCTTTAAAATTACCCAAGCCGCTTTAGGACCATAACTTTTGCCAAATAAGGATAGATAAATCCCTGCAAACGCTTTTTGGGATGGGATTTTCATTTCTTTGGCCCATTCATAAAGCTTTGTTTGTAAATCTTCCGCAGTCCACTCCTTATCGAGCTCACCCGCAACTTTTATCAAGTACTCTTTCTGGGCATTTGTAAGTTCGACTTTAGCGTCTTTAATACTGAACTTCATTTCCTCGGGCGCAAATCTATCTATCCAAATCTTTGCGTATGGAATCCAATCCCTTGCTTTATCCTCAACTTTTATATTAGGAGCTTGGATCGCTTGAACCAATTCAATAAATCTTGTACTTGGAACTTCTTTTTTTGAAACCTGTGATAATTCAAAAATTCTCTTCATGTCCGGATCTTTAGATTTTGAAGCTTCCTGATATTCATCGAAAAGTTTAGGGATTGTGTCTCCTCCGGGATTAAAGTCGATTGCTCTTTCAATTCTGGTTTTAACCATTAGGAATCTCAAAATTTCCGGAGGAAGAATTTCGAGCATCTCGGCCGCTGATGAGCCTAAGCCTTTCGAGGAGGACATTTTCTTTCCCTCAATCAAGAAAAATTCATATGGAATTGCATACGGAACTTCATAATTTAAAACTCTCTCACAAATCAGCTTTGCAAAATCATGAGAACCGCCGGAAGACATATGATCCTTGCCCGCACCTTCAATCGTTATTCCTAAAACACTCCATTTACAGGGCCATTCAACTTTCCAGGGAAGCTTACCTACCAAGTTCCCTTTTGAACTAAATGGAGAAATTTCTCCTTTATATCCACAGCCTTTTGTCCACTTGACCTTATCGACAACGCATTCAATCGAGATTTTTTCACCATCCCAATCTGTAACTTTTGTAGTCGAAACTTTTCCGCATTGTGGGCAATAAGGCTGGAAGGGATACCAGTCGGAAGGAATTTCTTTTTTATAAAGTTCAGCGTATATATCTCTTATTACTTGAGCTTTATCCAAACAGAGTTTTATAACGTCATTCATTTTGCCCGACATATAAATTTCGGAAGACCAAAGGACTTCGGGCTGGCAATCAATAGCACTAAAGACATTCCTAAACTCCAAAGCATAATATTTTGCAAAGTTTTCAAATCCTTTTTCAGGTGATGGTATTTTGAAAAGAGGCATGCCTAAGTATTTTTCAAACTCCTGTGGGAGATAAATCGGCAAATCGTCCATTGGATCGTGATCATCAAAAATATATGTATATTTGACTTCCACATTCCGGTCTTTTAACGCTTTATAGATTAAATCATGAATCACAACTCCCCGAAGCGAACCGACATGAATCTTACCGGACGGTGTCTTCATATCATCGACCCAATAAGGTTTATATTTCCCCGAGTCGATTATTTCCATTGCCTTTTTGTCGGCCCAAAACATGAGGTTATTGTAGCAGATTAAGAAGTTTTTTTGCTGTTAAGCCACGTTTGCATATCGCTGCGGGTCTGGTTAGCAATCCTATTAAAGTATTCTTTTCTTGCAGTAATATCTCCATTATCAGGAACGCTATCAAAAAGCACCGGCTTTAAAATTCCAATTTCAAAACCACTTTCTGGATTAAAATACTGACAAACAGGCAATATCGGTACATTCAATTCTTGAGCTATACTAAATGCCCCACCATGCAGATTATCTAGATCGTAAGGTCCACCCATATTTCTTTTCCCAGATGTACCTGCCTCAGAAAAAACGACCAACATTGAATTAGGTCTTTTGGAAAATAATTCTTGAGTCCTTTTTTTTGTTTCCTCATATATCCCTTCATTTTCGGGAATTACCAAAAGCCCTGCTGCCTCTTGAATCTTTAGTAGAGGTCCAGGCAACTCTAGATGGGCATCATAAAGTTCATCCCCCAATTCATCCGCAACGGGCTTAATGCCTGCATAATAAATAGGAAACGGTGGAACATCATCAATTTTTTCCTGGCCCACATCTATACCGAGCACATTCTGAGGTATCATAACTAATTTAAATCCTCCGTAATGATTTGAGACAACCATGACAGGAGATTCCTTTGGCACTCCTGCTAGATTCTCCTTTCCATCTACTATCTTCGAATTTGTAGCTTCTGCTAAGTCCTTTAGTAACTTTTGCGTATCTTCGTGGATTTGATCTGGATTGCCCAGGGAGGCAAGAGCTTTTTTAAAATATTCGACCTGGAGACTATTGACCTTACTGAACATTTGTTTGCCTTTTTCGGTTGAGCATGCTTGTTCTTCGATTAACTTTCTGATTCTTTGTTCAAGAGGATCATTTTTTCTTGGATGGGGAGTCCTTCCTTCTGTTTTCATTTCCACAGTCATATTATACTATATATAGAGGCTAGATTCGAAAAAATTACGAGCTTGCTTAATTGATGGACTTAATCATGTAGGCCACTTTACCGGCAGGAGCTTCAACCTCTACCTTTTCACCGACTCTTTTTCCAAGAAGAGCCAATCCGAGGGGAGATTTATGTGATATTTTCTTTTCTGTGGGGTCAGCTTCCCATTCTCCTACTACTGTATAGTCGAGTTTTTTCCCATTGGCGTGTAAAACCACCTTAGATCCCAACTTTACCATGTGGTTTTGATGAGACTCGGAAATAAGAGTTGCCTGTTTCAAAAGCTCTTCCAGTTCGTCTATCCTTCCATCAATGAAAGAAAGATCCTCCCGCGCCGCAACGTATTCTGCGTTTTCGGACAGATCGCCCAGAGATCTTGCTTGCGCAACTCTGGATAGAACTTCGGGCCTTTTAAGATTAGTCAACTCATCGAACTCTTTCTTGAGTTCGCCTAGTCCGTCTTTGGTTAAATAAATTTTTTTGTCGTCCATGTTGGTCGCTTAAAACAAAATCCCTCACATTACTGCTGAGGGATAATTAATAAGTTCGTGGCTATGATATCTAAAAGGGGCTATATTGTCAATAAGCCTCTAGTAAAATCTGAGGCTAGTTTTGCAGAAAAACTATCATTTTGGTGAGGCCTGCCCGAGAATCTGTGAAAAACTTGAGAGAAGCGTTTGTGCGGCAGAATCCGGAGTAGCCGTTCCACTTATTATGGAGTTAATAGCTGTCCCAAGGGCAGAACTTAGTTTTGAATTCAAACCGTTATCGATCTGATTAGTTAAATACGAAGACACGGCAGTCCCACCTTGTGAAGAAAAAACAAAAGTTGGTGTTCCTTTTAATTTATCGCCATCACTAGAAAACGGCGAAGGCTGGGAAAACTTAGAAGCTGTTTCTTTTCGGGCTAGATATTTCATAAGAAGCAGCGCTTCTTTTTGATGCGTGCCCTTAACAGAAACGCCGTCTGCAAAGTAGCTTGCGACATTTATATTCTGTCCAGTCAATTGCGGAACCGGCACCACGTTAAACGAAAGATTTGGATTAGCCGACTTTATGCTTTGGTAATCCGAATAAAAACCAAAAAGCATTGCAAGGTTTCCTTTGGTAAAGGCAAGAACCGAAGGATCCAAAGTGTTGTCCCATACTTTGATATCTTCTCGGGCAAAAGATGTATAAAAATTAAGTGCGTCAGAAATTCTATCCACAGGAGTAAAGCTATTAAGATCAACTCCGTCTTGTACGAAAAGTAACGAGACCAAGTCCGATGCATGAGCTACGTTGTCAAAAGCCCCTAATGCAGCACCTGAAGTTTTTATATTTCCGGCTTGGTCTTTAACTGTCAAAGCATGGGAAACATCGATAAAACTATTCCAAGTTTTAGGAGCTGTCTGACCAGCCTGTTTTAATAAATCAGAATTTACATACAAGGAAAGAGTATCTATATTCATAGGAATGCCATAGATTGCTCCATTTTTTATTAGGTCCTTTTTAGCAACAGGATAATAGGATTTTTCGAAATTGTCTTTGGTAATAACCTCCGAAGGTATTGGAAGCAAAACATCCTGCAATTCCGGGTACCAGGTATTATGAAACATAAAAACATCAGGACCGGTTCCATTTTTAATTTTACTTACCAATCGATCTCTATAATCTTTGAGGTCTTCCTTATCGTAAGTCACTTTTATTTGTGGGTTCTCTTTTTCAAAACCAGATAAAACATTATCCATAACTTTTTGATCTTCCAAAACTCCCCAAAGAGTCAAATCTACTCCCGTACTTTTTGTTCCTAGCCTTGGAAAGATAACTCCAAATAGGACGACAAAGAAGATAGATACGGCCAAAAGTCCGATAAAAAATTTAAGAACGTTCTTAAAGGAAAAGACCGAGCTCTTTTTAGGGAGAGCATCTCCACTAGGAGGCGTTGGGGGAACCGGCATAATTGGCTGTGCCTGAGCAGGGATAGGAGGCTGATTTAATTGCCTTGAAACGGGAGATTGTGGCAGTTCGTTTGGATTTTGAACAGCATCAGTCATTTCTTTTGGAATAAAAACTCCATTTTAAGTATAATACGTTCAACTGAGATGGCGCAAACGGTAGGTAAAAAGAAATCGGTAAAACATTTAAGCTCAAAACATATTTTCCATGCCGCAAGAATTGGATTTTGGTTTTCAACTGGAGCTATACTTTCCCTTTTTTTTGTTAGCAGCTTCTCTTTTCTTCTCTTCGAGAAAATAAACGAAGGTAGAATTTATCCGGGAGTAATAGTCAGCGGAAAAAATTTGGGTGGGGAAACGCAAAAAGAAGCTGAAAAATTCTTTTTAGAAAAAAATGACAAGCTGGATACAAACTTCACATTTACTCTTGATGGCAATCCCATAGCTACAGTCTCCGCAAAAGACATTGACTTTGGCTATGATGAAAGGCTTTTAACTTCGCAGGCAATGACTCTAGGGAGATCAAAAAATATTCTTTCCAACATTTATATAATCTCTAAGGCGTTCACGTCGGGAATCTATCTTCCTCCCGCTTATAGATATTCTCAAGAAAAGCTCATGAAGATCCTTACACCATTTTTGGCCGGTGTCGAGAAACAACCGGTTGAGGCATTGTTTAGCTTTGAAAACGGAAAAGTCACAACATTCAAACCTTCAAGCGAAGGGCAAACGCTCGATCGGGATAGCTTGGACCAAGAACTCCTCGGAAAAGGAATTACTATCTCAACTCTCCATCCTAAATCCGTAATAATCGCAATACCGATAAAAACCATAAAACCCAAATTAACGACCGAAAGCGTAAACAATTTTGGAATTAAAGAATTAATCGCTACAGGAACCTCAACTTTCTACCACTCCATACAAAGCAGGATCTATAACATAGGACTGGCGGCATCAAGATTAAATGGAGTCCTAGTTCCTCCGGACGAAGTATTCTCTTTTGATAAGGCACTTGGGGACGTCACCTCACTTACGGGTTACCAG